>NZ_CACSJV010000080.1:0-9325 GCF_902706105.1 Curtobacterium sp. 18060
GTTCGCGGGACACTGTCGCTTTCGCGGTACCGACGCCGACCCCGACCGCCGACCCCGAGCGCCGACCCCGACCCCGACCCCGACTCAGCGGGTCAGGCTGCGTGGTCGGCCACGGCGTGCGCGTTGGTGCGCACGGACGGCAGCTTCCGGTGGTCCTTGACCAGGGAACGGGTCTCGCGGATGCGGCGGTCGATGCCCCACTTCGTCACGAGGGCCAGGCTCTCGCGCACGATGTTGCCGCTCATCTTCGAGACGCCGAACTCCCGCTCGGTGAACGTGATCGGGGTCTCGACGACGCGCAGACCGGCCTCGAGGGCACGCCAGCACAGGTCGACCTGGAAGCAGTAGCCCTTCGACGCGACGCCGGCCAGGTCGATCCGCTCGAACGCCCGTGAGGTGAAGACCCGGAACCCGCCGGTGGCGTCGCGGACCGCGATGCCGAGGGCCAGGCGCGTGTAGAGGTTGCCGCCGCGGGAGAGCAGCTCGCGGTACCAGGGCCAGTTCTCGACCTTGCCGCCCTTGATCCAGCGGGACCCGAGCACGAGGTCGTTCGTGTCCGCGAGCTCGAGCATCCACGGCAGGTACTCGGGGTGGTGCGAGCCGTCGGCGTCCATCTCGACGAGCTTGGCGTAGCCGTGCTCGAGGCCCCAGGCGAACCCGGACAGGTACGCGCCGCCGAGGCCGTCCTTCACCGTGCGGTGCATGACGTGCACGCGGTCGGTCTCGCGGGCGATGGCGTCGGCGATGTCACCGGTGCCGTCGGGCGAGTTGTCGTCGACGACCAGCACGTGGACGTTCTCGTCGGTGGCGGCGAGCGTGCGCTCGACGATGGGACGGACGTTCTCCGCCTCGTCGTAGGTCGGGATGATGACCAGGGTCTCGCTCATGGTGCTCCTCGTGCTCCACATCGAATGTATCGGTCGGTGTTTGGGTCAGTCCGACGAGAGGTCTGCGAACACGATCAGATTGTCCGTGTAGTGCCCGGTGGCGGTGTCGAACACGCCGTCGCAGGTGATCAGTCGGAGCTGGGGGGTCGGGGTGGTGCCGTAGACGTCGCTCGTCGGGAACGCCGACTTGGCGGCGCGTTCCGAGCGGTCGACGGTGAAGGTGCGGGTGCTGCCGTCGGACATCGCGACGTGGATCTCGTCGCCGGCGACCAGTTCGTCGAGCCGGAAGAACACGGCGGCGCTCGTCGGGCTGTCGACGTGGCCGGCGATGACTGCCGGGCCGACCTCACCGGGGACGATGCCGTCGCTGAACCACCCGGCGCTGTCCCAGTCGACGGGCGGGTCGAGTTCGCCGGCCGTGCCGCGGTGCAGGTCCTCGAGGTTCGACTGCACGCCGATCGCGGGGATCGAGACGCTGACGGGGGTCGCCGCGGATCGGGCAGCGGGTGCCGCCGGGTCCTGGAACCCCTTGATGCCCGACCCTGCAGAAGCAGAAGCAGAAGCCGAACTCGACGGCGCCGAACCGGCCCGCCCGTCCGACCCGTCACTGCCGACGGTCGACGCGAGCGCCACACCGGTGACGCCGCCGCCCACGACGACCGCGGCGAGCACGGCCCCGATCACCACGCCACGACGTCCGAACACCGAACTACGCCCGGCGGACCGTCGGCCGGTCACGATGCCCCTCCGGCCGTCGTCGCGCAGCCGCCGAGCACGTCCGAGGTGAGCATGGTCGAACCGAGGGCGGCCCAGGCGTCCCCGTAGTAGGTCGGCGTGGTGGCAGCCGTCCGGTCGGCCCGCTCGAGGTCGTCGGCGGCCGCACCGGAGGAACCGGCCGCGTACTCCGCGGCGGCCCGGGCGGTGTACGCCAGGGCGTTCGTGTCCCCGGTCACGGCGGTGCCGCCCAGGTCGAGCTGCGCCGCGAGCTGCGTCGTCCGACGCAGGGTCGGGGCGAGCGACCCGGCCAGGGCGCGGTCGTCGGCGGAGCAGGCCTCGGCGTAGCGGACGGGCGTCCGCATCGCGTCGTAGCCGTACAGCACGCGCTGGTCTCCCCCGGTGGCGGGCATCGGGTCGACGGTGCCGTCGGCGTGCACCTGCGACCAGTCGCTCGGCAGCTGCGACTCGTCGAGCACTGCCGCGGTCGCCGCGCGGGACCCACGGTTCAGCGCGGTCCAGCGGTCGTCGCCCGTGGCCTTCGCCAGCACCGCGAAGGCTGCCGGGGACGCGTACGAGGCGTTGTACCGGTACGGCTCGGAGTCCGCCCACGGCCCGGGCAGCAGGATCGTGCCGAGTTCCGTGGTCGCGGTCTCGTGTTCCAGGATCGCCGAGGCGATGCGCTTGCCGGCTGCCGTGTAACGGTCCTCGCCCCACGCGTCTCCGGCGAGCACCAGGGCCCGCGCGGCGTCGAGGTCGGCGTCACTGGCCGGCTGCTCGTCGGCGACACCGTCGTCGGGCGTCCAACGCCAGGCGAGCAGGTCGTCGTCGGTCAGCATGTGCGTCTTCGTCCACTTCCAGATGTCGTCGAACCGGTCGCGGTCACCGTTCGCGAAGGCGATGAGCAGCCCGTAGGCCTGTCCCTCGCTGACGGTGTCGTCGCCCTGGTCGGTGCGGACGACGCGGCCGTCCTGCACGTACCGGTCGAGGAACTCCGTGCGGAGCTCCTTCGGGGAGCGTGCCGCGTCGGGCGCGCTGGTCGAGGTCGGGGTGGCGACCGAGCCGCTCGAGGCCTCGGTGTCCTGCCCCCACGGGCGAACCGCGATGAGCGCGACGCCGACGGCGACGACCACCGCCGCTGCGGCGGTGACGGGTATCCAGGTCCTGCGGGTCATGCTGGCCTGCCTTTCCGTGGATGGTGACGAAGGATCTGGACGGGAGGGGCGGATCACGTGAGCGTGTCGGCGCACGCGATCCGTGCCTCCCGGCCAGGGCGTCAGCGGTACAGCGAGCGGAGCGCTGCGATGGCCGTGTGGACGGCCTCCGTCATCGGTCGGTCGGCGGCTGCGCCGCCGCCACCCGTCTGCACGCCGCCGGTCGGCGTCGCGGCGGTGGCTGCGGCGTCCGTGACCGGCACGACCGTCAGGTCGCCCTTGCTGTCGTCGAGGACGAACAGGGTGGAGACCGTGTTGCCCGCGAGGTCGACGCTGGCGGTGCCCTGCTGGCCGCTGCCGGAGACGTCGAGCGTCCACTTGCCGGAGTCCACGGTGGCGTACTTGGTGGCGGTGCCGAACTTCGCGCCCTCGGCGATGGCGGTGCCCTCGGAGGTGCTCACGTCGACCTGCTTCGCCGTGGTGGCGGCCTGGACGAGCCGGAGCTTCGCCTTGCCGTCGCCCGGCTGCTGCAGGTCGTCGGTGAACGCCGTCGTCTTGAGGTCGGTGTTCTTGCCGTACGCGACGACCGTGCTCGCGTCGCCCTTGTCGACCTTGACGTCGGTGGAGATCACGGGCGTGGAGTCCGGGGCGTCCGAGGCCCGCATCGACAGCACGTAGGTGCCGACCGGGAGCTCCTGGTACTTGCTGACCTGGCCGTACGTGACGTCGTCGAGTTCGAAGATCGTCTTGCCGCCGGACAGGCTGGACAGTTCGACGTCGACGCCCTTGGTGTCGGGCGAGAGGTGGCCGACGCGGAGCCAGCCCTCGTCGGCGGTGGCGGCGGAGGCGGTCTGGGGTGCTGCGAGTCCGACGGTCGCGGCGACGAGGGTCGCTGCGAGTGCGCCGACGACGACGGTGCGGCGTCGCTGGGTGTGTGCGGTCATGGTCGTGCTCCTTCGGGTCGTGGTGCTGGTCGAGTTGTGTGCGGTGGTGCTGCGGGCCTTGCTGGGGCCGTGGATGCGAGCGTCCCCGCGAGCGGGTGAAATGCCGGGGTCGGCGTCCGGAGCACCCTGGTGTTTCGCCCGCTCGGCGGTCCCGCGTGTGCGGGTGGTGCGGGTGTCCCCGCGAACGGGCGAAATGCCGGGGTCGGCATCCGGAGCACCCGGGTGTTTCGCCCGCTCGGCGATCCGGGCGGCGGACGGGGCGGCGGGGCGGCGGGTCACGAGGCGCTCGTCGCGGTCGTGGTCGGGTCCGCCGGGGTGTACGTGACGGTGAGGCGTTCGCCCTCACGCTCGACCGACGCCGGCCGGAACGAATCGGGCATCGCCTCGAGGGTGGCGGCCACGCGCTCCGCCGAGGCAGCGTCGCTCGTGTGCAGGACGGCGGTGCGGAACGGCTGCCCGGTCTCGCCCGTGAGCGGGGTGAACCGGTCGACGCGGACGTCCTGGTCGGCGAGCACCTGGCCGAGCGCGATCATCGCTCGCGAGTCGACCTGACCCGCACGGAACTGCGACTTCGTGCCGTCGTCGGCCCGGAGCGCCGGGTTCGACGCCAGCTCGGTGCCCATGGTCTTCCGCAGGTCGCTGGCCCGGGTGATCGCGGTCTGTGCGGCCGTCGATCCCTCGGCGTGGATGCGTCGGACCTCGACCTGCTGGTCACCGGACCCGAAGGTCGCGACGGCCGTCGAGTTCTCGATCGCCTGGCGGATGTCGGACGACGAGTTGCCGCCGGTCCGCATGGAGTCCGTCGTGATGACGTAGTCCGAGTCCTTCCAGCCGTTGGGCGACTGCCGCTCCACGGCTCCGTCGGTGTCGAGCTTGTAGTACCAGACCACGTTGTTCCGGGCGAAGCCGTCCTCGACGAGGTCGACCCACATGGCGTCGTCCACCAGCAGTCGGGAGGACTTCGAGACGTTGTCCCCGACCCACTGCTCGGCCTGCTGCATCGGCAGGTCGAGGTTGCCCAGGACGAAGCCGCGCAGCTGTGTTCCCCAGAGCGGCACCGCCACGACGAGTGCGACAGCGGTCGTGACGGCCCAGGTGATGCCGAGACCACGACGGGTCCCGGCGCCGAGGCGGGTCCGGGTGCGGACCCGACCGGCGATCGCCAGGACGGCACGCTCGGCCGTGTAGGCGACCAGCAGGGCGGCGAAGGGGATGAGCATGATGACGTACGGCACCGGCAGGTACCCGTTCGGGCGGAACATCATCGCGAGCAGGAAGACGAGCATGGCGGCGATCGGACGGACCCGTCGCATGAAGAGCCCGACGACCGCGGCGGCCGAGCCGAGCACGATGAACACCGGGTCGAGCGCCCACCACTGCGACGCGGCGGCGTTGGCCAGGCTGCCCGGGTCGAACAGCGAACCCGATGCCGAGCGCGAGCCGAGCTGGTAGGTGATGCCCTCGAACAGGCTGACCCGACCGCTGCTCGGCAGCAGCTCGCCCTTGACCGCGGCGAGCAGCAGGTACCCGCCGCCGATGATGACGAGGACGGCGCCGGCGACGCTCAGCGTGTACCGGCGGGTGCTCTTGTCGGCGCGACGGATCGCCATCCAGATGAGGAACGGCAGGGCGAGCAGGTACGTCTCCTTGGAGAGCACCGCGATGCCGAGGCACGCAGCGGCGCCGGCGAACCCGGCGAGCTGCTGGCGACGGCTCAGGACGAGGACGAACGCGGCGAGCAACCACGGCGTCGCGACGTTGTCGATGTAGACCGTGCGGTGGTACTGCAGGGCGAGCGGCGACAGCGCGAAGACGAGTCCGGCTGCGGCAGCGGTGATCCGGCCGGCACCGAGGCGGCGGGCCAGGACGAACAGCAGGATGCTCGAGACGGCGGAGAAGAAGACCATCGCCTCACGGCCTGCCTCGACGGCGAACGGGTAGCGCGCGAACGCCCCGGTCAGACCGGTGTAGCCGGCGATCTGGATCCAGCCGAGTGGCGGGTGGTCGTACCAGTACGTGTAGTGCGTGATCTCGCCGAGGTGCATGATCGCCCAGGCCTGCGCCGTGTACGTACCCTCGTCGTCGATCCGCTGCGGGGTGCCGGACATGTTCCAGGCCTGCACGATGACGGTGACGGCGACGACGGGCAGCAGCCACGTCAGGCTCGCGGCGTGCCGGCGGAACCAGGCGCCGATGCCGGTGTGGTTCCCCGCGACGGCACCGCGGATCGGGATGCCGGTGGTGTTGGTGATGCTGGCGGTCATCGGGTCCCTCCTGTGGTCGTGCCGGCGAGCTCACGCTCGGAAGACGAAGACGAAGACGAAGACGAAGACGTCGCGCCCGCGGACCCGGACCCGGACCCGGTCAACTCCGACGCGAAGCCGACGACCTCGGCGGGCTGCTCGGCGTTCCGGTGCTGGCCCGTGTGCTCCGTCTTCTCCCAGCCGTTCTGCCCCTTGGCGTGGCGGACGACGGCTCGGACGGCTGCTGCGGCGAGGAAGATCTGGTACGGCACGAGACCGAGCACGAGCTTCACGTAGTCGCGGAACCGGACCTTCTCCTTGTAGATGCGACCGAACTCGTTGAGGCCGACGACCTCGACGGCCAGCAGCATGAGCGTCGGTGCCACCGGGATGAACGACACCAGGGCGATCGCCGTCGGCACCTTGACGAACAGGATCATCAGGACGCTGAGCGGGATGAGCAGACCGGTGGCCGCCTGGATGAACGGCATGGTCAGCATGTACCGGGCGAAGAAGCGCTGACGGAACGACGGGAGCTTCTTCCACTCCCCCTTGCCGAGCACCTGCAGGAAGCCCTGGTTCCAGCGCGTCCGCTGCTTGAGCAGCGAGGCGAAGGTCGGCGGGGTCTCCTCGCGGGTGACGGCCTCGGGGCTGTACGCGACGACGACCTTCGCGCCGTCGGCGGACAGCCGGACGCCGAGCTCGCAGTCTTCGGCGAGGCAGTGCGCGTCCCAGCCGTTCGACCAGTCGAGGCGTTCCTTCGTCACGAAGACGGTGTTGCCGCCGAGCGGGATGAACTTCGAGCCGGCGTGGAAGTGCAGGCGCGAGCGGAACCAGAAGTAGTACTCCAGGACGTTCCGCAGCGACCACCAGCTGGACTTGAAGTTCATCAGCTGCACGCCGCCCTGCACGACGTCGGCGCCGGTCTCCTGGAACCGCGAGTCCACCAGGGTGAGCAAGTGCGGGTAGACCTCGTCCTCGGCGTCGAACACGCCGACGACGTCACCGGTCGCGTACTGCAGCGCCAGGTTCATCGCCTTCGGCTTGTTCTTCGGCAGGGTGTCGTCGACGACCACCCGGATCAGCTCGGGGTGGCGGGCTGCGGCGGCGCGCACGACGGCGTCCGTCTCCGGGTCGTCCTCGCCGACGATCGCGATGATCTCGAAGTCGGGGTGGTCCTGCTTCGCGAGCATGTCGAGCGTCTGGCCCATGACCTCCTGCTCGTGCCGCCCGGGCACCAGCAGGGTGAAGCGGTGCGCGGCCGGGCGCGGGGTCTGGCTGAAGCTCGTCGACTTCAGCGCGTCCCGCGAGCGCCAGGCGTGCAGCATCCACCAGAGCGTCGTCAGCGCGACGATCGTGAGCAGCACGGAGATCGCGATGAGGGCGGAGTAGCCGATCCACTCACCCAGCGACCACGCGGCCTGCTGGACGGCACCGGAGCCTCCGGTCGGGACGTCGGTGGTCCCTCGGTTCGGGACGCTCGACGGAGCGGTCCCCTCGTTCGGCTGGAGCAGCGGCCCTGCGGCCGTCAGCAGCGTGGCGGAGATGGTCATGCGGCGAGCCCCTTCGTGCGACGAGCATCGGTGGAACGGAAGACGAGGGCCTTGTACGCGGCGAACCGGAAGGCGGTTCCGAGCACGAGGCCGACGCCGTTGCCGGCGACGTTGTCGGCGAGGGTCGAGGTGAACCCGAGGACGTAGTGCGAGACGAACAGGCAGGCTGCGGCGATGCCGAGCCCGATCAGGTTCGTGGCGGCGAAGAGCAGCCCCTCGCGCACGGTCTCGCGGCGGCCGGTCTGGCGCTCGGCGCGGAACGTGATGAAGCGGTTGCCGATCCACGCCACGGCGGTCGCCACGACGGCCGACACGATCTTCGCGGCGATGGGACCGTCGGGCATGACGGTGGCGCGCAGCAGGTTGTAGATGCCCAGATCGATGACGAAGCAGACGGCACCGATCGTGCCGAACGACGCGAGTTGCCTCGCGGTGGCGAGCAGGCGCGAGACCGTGCCGGGTCGCACGGTCGGCACCGTACCGGTGTCGGGTGACACCAGAACGGGGGTATCAGTTCGGGTCATGCCCCCGATTCGGGGGGAACGCGACTGCGGTTTGGGTGGGGTACGGGCTTACCCAGGTGTCTGCCAGTTCCACGACACGTGCCGTTCATCCGGGGTACGGACGGCCGATCTGTGCAGACCGGACCGGTCTGTGCAGGCCAACAGGGCTGTGCGGCCGACCGAAAAGCGGACGGGAGGCCCGTGGCGGCGTCGCCACGGGCCTCCCGTCCGATGGTGGGTCGCGTCTCAGGCGGGACGCTGCGCCGGGGACACGGTCTTGGCCGCGTCGCGCTCCGGGAGGTCACCCAGCGCCTCGTCGATGGCGGCGAGCGCGTCGGCGTCGAGCGTGACGCCCGCTGCCTTGACGTTGTCCGTGACCTGCTCCGGACGCGAGGCACCGACGATGGCGCTGGCGACGTTGTCGTTCTGCAGCGTCCACGCGATCGCGAGCTGCGCGAGGGTGAGGCCGGCCTGGTCGGCGACGGGCTGCAGGCGCTGCACGGCCTCGAGGACCTCGTCGCGCATGAACCGCTTGATCATGTCGGCGCCGCCCTTCTCGTCCGTGGCACGCGAGCCCTCGGGCAGCGGCTGACCCGGCTTGTACTTGCCCGTCAGCACGCCCTGCGCGATGGGCGACCAGACGATCTGCGACAGGCCGAGCTGCTTCGAGGCGGGGACGACCTCGCCCTCGATGACCCGCCACAGCATCGAGTACTGCGGCTGGTTCGAGATGAGCTGGAAGCCGAGCTCCTTCGCCAGCGCGGCGCCGGCGCGGATCTGCTCGGCGTTCCACTCGCTGACGCCGATGTAGAGCGCCTTGCCCTGGCGGACGACGTCCGCGAAGGCCTGCATGGTCTCTTCGAGGGGGGTCTCGTGGTCGTAGCGGTGCGCCTGGTAGAGGTCGACGTAGTCGGTCTGCAGTCGCGTCAGCGAGCCGTTGATCGACTCGAGGATGTGCTTGCGGGAGAGTCCGACGTCGTTGTGCTGCTTGGGGCCGGTGGGCCAGTAGACCTTCGTGAAGACCTCGAGCCCCGCACGCCGCTCGCCCTTGAGCGCTTCACCGAGGACGGTCTCGGCGGCGGTGTTGGCGTACGTGTCCGCGGTGTCGAACGTGGTGATGCCGGCGTCGAGCGCTGCCCGCACGCACTGCGAGGCGACGTCGTTCTCGACCTGCGAGCCGTGCGTCAGCCAGTTGCCGTAGGTGATCTCGGAGATCTTGAGTCCGGAGTTGCCCAGGTACCTGAATTCCATGGTCACGACGCTACTGGAGCCCGCCGACACGTGAGGGGCCCCGCGAGTGCCTGCCGCCCGCCGCGGGGTGGGGCGG
>NZ_CACSJV010000081.1:0-8883 GCF_902706105.1 Curtobacterium sp. 18060
CCCAGCGGGCGAAATGCCGCGGTCCCCTCGGCCGCCGACTCGGGCATTTCGCCCGTTCGCGCAGCCGCACGGAACTCGTCGCCCGCCACCTCTCCGGCCGATTCGCCGAGCGGGCGAAATGCCGCGGTCCCCTCGGCAGCCGACCCGGGCATTTCGCCCGTTCGCGCAGCCGCACGAATCCGCCCGCGGGCCGCGCCACGCTCCGGCTCGGCGCCGGGCACCCACACCCCGGCCGCGGTGAGCGCGGCGCCGTGGCGGGCGAGCACCTCGGCAGGCGCGCCGTCCGCGACGACCCCGCCGCCGGGCTCGAGCAGCACGAGGCGGTCGACCAGGTCGAGCCAGGTGCCGATCCGGTGCTCCACCACGAGCAGGGTCGCCCCCGTCTCGTCGAGCAGTGCGCGGACGGCGTCGTGCACCTGGGCCACGCCGGCCGGGTCGAGGTTCGCGCAGGGTTCGTCGAGCACGAGGGCTCCCGGACGCATCGCGAGCACCCCGGCGAGCGCCAGTCGTTGCCGCTGGCCGCCGGAGAGCATCGCGGTCGAACGGTCGAGCGCCAGGTCGAGCCCGACGACCGCGAGCGCCGACCGCACCCGTGCCCAGGTCTCGTCGCGCGGGACGCCGAGGTTCTCGCACCCGAAGGCCACGTCGTCGCCGATCCGCGACATCACGGTGTGCGCCTCGGGGTCCTGCATGACGAGGCCGACACGCCCGCGGACCGCGCGGGGGTCGGCACCGTCGACCAGGACCGAGCCCTGCACGGAAGCAGCGGTGTCGTCGGTGGGGTCGGGTTCGTCGGGCAGCACGGCGGCCACTGCCCGGAGCAGCGTCGACTTGCCGGAGCCGGACGGCCCGACGATCGCGACCCGCTCCCCGGCCTCGACGGTCAGGTCGACGCCGCGGACGGCCCACTCGGCACGTTCGGGGTAACGCCATCCCCAGTCGCGGAACGCGATGCGCGCGGCGCGCACGCCGACGACGTCCGGGGACGTCGACGACGGAGCGGACACCGTCACACCAGTTCGCGCGGCCGACGCCGGCTGTGCTCCCGGCCCGCCGCGAACGACGAGAGCACGCCGGTGCGTGCGAGCGCCCGGACGACCAGCCATGAGCCGGCGCCCGCGATGACGGCACCCGACACGATCGCGCACACGACGTAGACGACCTTGAACGCGGCGTCGAGACCCGGGTACCACAGCACGGTGTCGTTGATGCCGAGCGCGAGACCGGCTGCGGCGCCCGCCAGGACGACGACCGGCAGCCGGTACACGCGGTACAGGAAGAGTGCGAGGACGATCTCGGCGCCGAGACCCTGGACGAGTCCGGCCTCGAGCGTCAGCCACCCCCACTGCGTGCCGAACAGTGCCTCGACGGACGCGGCGACCATCTCACCGTAGAGCGCGGCGCCGGGCTTGCGGACGACGATCGCGACGAGCGGGCCGGCGAGCAACCAGACTCCGCCGAACAGGGCCTTCGTGCCCGGGAGGACGAGGTCCATGACGGCGCTGATGGGTTCGTAGCCGAACTCCCACAGCCGGAAGACGACGCCGAGCGCCACCGCGAGCACGCTCGCGACGACGATGTCGACGACCCGCCAGCGCAGCGATCGCCGCGGGGCGGTGTGGACGGTTGATGACGTGCCAGAAGACATGGTGCTGGACTCCTCCCTGCGCCGGCATGATCCGGATCAGGTTCGACGGTCGGAGCGCCACTCGCTCCCTCTCAGCCCGGCGGTCCCGGACTCCCGTGTGTGTCCCAGCAGTCTAGACGTGGTCGCGACCACGTGACGGGTCGCGACCACACATCGGACGGGAGGCCCGTGGCGGGTCCGCCACGGGCCTCCCGTCCGGTGTGTCGCTACTTCTTCAGGACGCGCACCAGTTTGCGGAGCACGGTGCCGGTCACCCAGACGAGCGGGATGCTCACCGCGACGAGCGAGATGAGGTTCGGCTCGAACTCGAGGTCCTTGCCGGGGCGACGGATGTACGCGCCGACCGGGATCGACGCGCCGCCGCCACCGCCGCCGCCGTTCTCGTCGTCCCCGCCGCCCCCGAAGCCGAACCAGCCGAGGGACACCGGGATGAGGGTCTGGTCGCCGACCTCGACGGGGTCTCCGTAGTTCGTGGAGACGCCGATCGGGCGTACCTTGTCTGCGATCTGCGTGACGATGTTGGCCATGCGCGCGACGCTACTCGTCCGTTCCTCCACAGGGCGGGCCACGCGCGCACGGGTACACAGCTGGTGCTTGTCTGCGGACGCGGACGGGTGTCACCGATATGTTGGCGCGACCATCACCTGGAGGACCGTTTGCACACCTGGCCCGGCAACCCGTACCCGCTCGGGGCGACCTACGACGGAAGCGGCACGAACTTCGCGCTCTTCAGTGAGGTCGCCGAGCGCGTCGAACTCTGTCTGTTCGACACCGACGGCAACGAAGAGTGCATCCCCCTCGTCGAGGTCGACGCCTACGTCTGGCACGCGTACCTGCCGAACGTCGGCCCCGGCCAGGAGTACGGCTTCCGTGTCCACGGCCCGTACGACCCCGACAACGGCGCACGCTGCAACCCGTCAAAGCTGCTGCTCGACCCCTACGCCAAGGCGACGAGCGGCGAGATCGACTGGGACCAGTCGCTCTTCGCCTACACGTTCGGCGACCCGGACTCGACGAACGACGACGACTCCGCGGCGCACATGATGAAGGGCGTCGTGATCAACCCGTTCTTCGACTGGCAGGGCGACCGCGCACCGCGCACGCCCTACGGCGAAACGGTCATCTACGAAGCGCACGTCAAGGGCCTCACCGAGACCCACCCCGACGTGCCCGAGGAGCAGCGCGGCACCTACGCCGGCGTCTCGCACCCCGCGGTCATCGAGCACCTGAAGCGACTCGGCATCACGACGCTCGAGCTCATGCCGGTGCACCAGTTCGTGAACGACTCGACCCTGCAGGACAAGGGGCTGTCGAACTACTGGGGCTACAACACGATCGGCTTCTTCGCGCCGCACTCCTCGTACTCGTCCTCGGGCGACCAGGGGCAGCAGGTGCAGGAGTTCAAGACGATGGTGCGGGAGCTCCACCGCGCCGGCATCGAGGTCGTGCTCGACGTCGTCTACAACCACACCGCCGAGGGCAACCACCTCGGGCCGACGCTGTCGTTCCGAGGGATCGACAACGCGGCGTACTACCGCCTGGTGGACGACGACAAGAAGTTCTACATGGACTACACGGGCACCGGGAACTCGCTCAACGTCGGGCACCCGCACTCGCTGCAGCTCATCCTCGACTCCCTGCGCTACTGGGTGACCGAGATGCACGTCGACGGCTTCCGCTTCGACCTCGCCTCGGCGCTCGCCCGCGAGTTCTACGAGGTGGACCGCCTGTCCGCGTTCTTCGAGCTCGTGCAGCAGGACCCGATCGTGTCGCAGGTCAAGCTCATCGCCGAGCCGTGGGACGTCGGCCCCGGCGGCTACCAGGTCGGCAACTTCCCGCCCCAGTGGTCGGAGTGGAACGGCAAGTACCGCGACACCGTGCGCGACTTCTGGCGCGGCGAGTCGTCGACCCTCGGTGAGTTCGCGTCGCGCATCTCCGGCTCGGCCGACCTGTACGAGCACGACGGCCGCACGCCCAAGGCGAGCATCAACTTCATCACCGCGCACGACGGCTTCACGCTGTACGACCTCGTCGCCTACAACGAGAAGCACAACGACGCCAACGGCGAGGACAACAACGACGGCGAGAGCCACAACCGGTCCTGGAACTCCGGCGCCGAGGGTCCGACGGACGACGAGTCCGTGAACGCCCTGCGACTCCAGCGACGCCGGAACTTCCTGGCGACACTGCTCCTCAGCCAGGGCGTGCCGATGATCGCCCACGGTGACGAGCTCGGCCGTTCGCAGTCCGGCAACAACAACGTCTACGCACAGGACTCCGAGCTCAGCTGGATCGACTGGGACACCGCGGACGACGACCTCGTCCAGTTCACGGCCGACGTGGTCAAGCTGCGCCACGACCACCCGACGTTCCGTCGCACCCGGTACTTCAACGGGCGCCCGGTGCGCCGTGGTCAGGACGAGCCGCTGCCCGACGTCGTCTGGCTCACGCCCGAGGGCGACGCGATGTCGCCGGAGGACTGGGACTCCGGTTTCGGCAAGAGCGTCGGCATGTACCTGAACGGCGACGGCATCCGCGGGCGCGACTCCCGCGGCGAGCGCGTCACCGACGTGGCGTTCATCACGTACTTCAACGCCCACGACGACGTCGTGACGTTCACGTTGCCGCCCGAGGAGTACGCACCCGGCTGGACGGTCCGCATCGACACCGCCGAGCCCGGTGCCCGCGACGAGATCGTCGAGGCGGGCACACCGCTCGACGTGCCCGCGCGGTCGATGATCGTCCTGCGTGCCGAGCCGAACCACGAGGTCTCGGTCACCCCGGTCGAGGTCCAGCACCACGACGGCGCCCCTGAGCCCCGGTCCCCGCAGGACGCCGTCACCCCGGCCAACCCGGCCGGTTCCACCGCACCGAGCGGCACCGCGCGATGACGACCGTCACGCCGGGGGCCGGACGTCGCGTTCCCGTATCGACGTACCGGCTGCAGGTCTCGGCGGACTTCGACCTGGCCGCCGCACGCGACCTCGTCGACTACGTGCACGACCTCGGGGCCGACTGGCTGTACCTGTCGCCGGTCCTGCAGTCGGAGCCCGGCTCGAACCACGGCTACGACGTCGTCGACCACACGCACGTCGACACCGACCGCGGCGGTGACGAGGCCCTCCGGGTCCTCGCCGAGGCCGCGCACGCGGTCGGGCTCGGCGTGCTGGTCGACGTCGTCCCGAACCACGTCGGGGTCGCCACCCCGGCGGTCAACCCGTGGTGGTGGTCCCTGCTCGAACTCGGCCAGGGCTCCCCCGTCGCCTGGGCGTTCGACGTCGACTGGGACGCCGGCGACGGCAAGGTCCGGGTGCCGGTCCTCGACGACCGGCTGCTCGACGCGGTCACACTCGACACGTCCGACGCCGAGCACCCGGTGCTCCGGGTCGGCGACACCGCGTACCCGACCGCGCCGGGCACCGCCCACCCGGGCGACTCGGTCGAGGCCGTGCACGCGCTGCAGCACTACGCGTTCGTGCACTGGAAGCGTGCGGACCACGAGCTCAACTACCGCCGGTTCTTCGCGGTGAACACGCTCGCGGCCATCCGGGTCGAGGAACCCGAGGTGTTCGCGGCGTCGCACGGCGTCATCGGCGGCTGGTTCCGCGACGGCCTCGTCGACGGCCTGCGCATCGACCACCCGGACGGACTGTACGACCCCGCCGGGTACCTGCAGGACCTCGCCGAGCTGACCGGTGGTGCGTACACCCTCGTCGAGAAGATCCTCGAACCCGGCGAGGAACTCCCGAGCTCGTGGCCGGTCGACGGCACGACCGGGTACGACGCGCTCGGCGTCCTGGACCGTGTGCTCGTCGATCCCGAGGGCGAACCCTCGCTGACCGCGGCATCGGGCGCGGAGCCCGCCGACTGGCAGCAGCTGACGCACGACACCCGCCGCGGCATCGCCGACGGGATCCTCGGCAGCGAGGTCGAGCGACTCGCCCGACTGCTCGCGCCGGTCACCGCAGGAGCGGACGCGATCACGCACGAACGGCTCGTCGACGCCCTCGCCGAGGTCGTGGCGTCGTTCGACGTGTACCGCACCTACCTGCCCGAGGGCGCCCACCACCTCATCGCGGCGCTCGAACGCGCGGCAGAGGCCCGTCCCGACCTCGACGACGTCATCGACCGGATCGCCCCGGCGCTCGTCGACCCGGACAACGCCGCCGCGATCCGCCTGCAGCAGACGAGCGGCATGGTGATGGCCAAGGGCGTCGAGGACACCGCGTTCTACCGCACGTCCCGCTTGACGTCCCTGAGCGAGGTCGGTGGTGACCCGAGCGTCTTCGCGGTGTCCGTGGCCGACTTCCACCAGGCGCAGCGCGACCGGCTCGGCAGCTGGCCGCACACCATGACGACGCTCACCACCCACGACACGAAGCGCAGCGAGGACACCCGCGCACGCATCGCGGTCCTGGCCGAGCTCGGCAGCGAGTGGGCCGAAACGCTCGACCGGTTGCAGTCCCTCGTCCCGCTCGAGGACCGCGTGTTCGCGGACCTGCTCTGGCAGGCGATCGTCGGTGCCCGACCCGCGAGTCGTGAGCGGCTGCACGCCTACGCCGAGAAGGCATCCCGCGAAGCCGGTGACAGCACCACCTGGACGGAGCCGGACTCGGCGTTCGAGGAGCGGATGCACGCCCTCGTCGACGCGGCGTTCGACGAGCCCGCCGTGGTGGCCGTGCTCGATGCCCTCGACGAACGGATCGACGCGGCTGGGTGGTCGAACGGGCTCGCGCAGAAGCTCGTGCAGCTCACGGCACCCGGCGTCCCCGACGTCTACCAGGGCACCGAGTTCTGGGACCGGTCCCTCGTCGACCCCGACAACCGCCGAGCCGTGGACTACGCCGAGCGGCGCCACGTCCTCGCCGAGATCGACGGCCCGGACGACGACGGCCCCGAGGACCTCCCGGCGATCGGGATCGACGGCGCCGCGAAGCTCCTCGTGACCGCCCGTGCACTCCGTCTCCGCCGCGACCACCCGGAGCTCTTCACGCGGTACCTCGCGCTCGAGGCGACGGGCAGCGCGGCGGACCACGTCGTCGCGTTCGACCGCGGCGGTGCCGTGACGATCGCCACGCGCCTGCCGATCGGCCTCGAACGGGTCGGTGGCTGGGGTGACACCCTCGTGCACGCCGTCGCCGTCGACCGGGTCGACCTGCTCACCGGCAGGACCTTCCCGGCCAGCCGGGGCATCGCCCTCGCGGATCTGCTCACCACCTACCCGGTCGCGCTGCTCGTGCCGGCCGCCACGGTCGGGGAACCCGGCCACGCCGACACGGTGACCGACGCGTCCGACGCGGGACGGGCCTCCCGGTCGACCGCCCGGACCACCCCGGCGACCGAGTCCGACGCGCAAGCGGAGATCGACATCCTGGAGGGTCACGCATGACCGCACCCGACCGTTACGCCGTCTGGGCGCCCGAGCCGGACCGCGTCCGGCTGGTCGTCGACGACGTCGAGTACCCGCTGACCCGGGGCGACGACGACTGGTGGTCGACCGACGCGATCATGCCGGTCGTCGGTGCCCGCTACGGGTTCCGCCTCGGCGACGACGACGCGGTCCGACCCGACCCCCGCAGTCGCTTCCAGCCGGACGGGGTGCACGGCACGTCCGCCGTCGTCGACCCCGCGCGCTTCGCGTGGACCGACGAGTCGTGGACCGGGCGTCCAGCCCGCGGTGCCGTCATCTACGAGATGCACGTCGGCACCTACACGCCGGAGGGGACCCTCGACGCGGCGGCGCAGAAGCTCGACCACCTGGTCGAACTCGGCGTCGAGTTCGTCGAACTGCTGCCCGTGAACGGTGTGAACGGTGAGTGGAACTGGGGCTACGACGGGGTCGCCTGGTACGCGGTGCACGCCCCGTACGGCGGCCCCGACGCCTACGACCGCTTCGTCGACACGGCGCACTCACTCGGCCTGGGCGTCATCCAGGACGTCGTCTACAACCACCTCGGGCCGAGCGGCAACTACCTGCCGCTGTTCGGGCCGTACCTGGTGCAGGGGCTCGCGAACACGTGGGGCGACTCGGTGAACGTCGAGCACCCCGAGGTGCGTCGGTACGTGCTCGACAACGTGCGCATGTGGTTCCGCGACCACCACGTCGACGGGCTCCGGCTCGACGCCGTGCACGCGATCCGCGACACCACGCGGCCGCACGTCCTGGCCGAGATGGCCGACGAGACGGACGCCTACGGTTCCTTCGTCGGTCGTCCGCTGTCCCTGCTCGCCGAGTCGGACCTCAACGACCCGGTGATGTTCCGCCCGCGGGAAGCCGCCGGGTACGGGCTCGCCGGACAGTGGTCCGACGACTTCCACCACGCCGTGCACGTGGCGCTGACGGGCGAGACGAACGGCTACTACGCCGACTTCGCACCGCTGTCGGCGCTCGCGAAGGTGCTCGACCACGGGTTCTTCCACGACGGCACGTGGTCGTCGTTCCGTGGCCGGCGCCACGGGCAACCGATCGACCGTGGGACCTCCCCGGCGACGGCCCTGGTCGTCACGAACCAGAACCACGACCAGATCGGCAACCGCGCGGCGGGCGACCGTCTGGCGGCGACGCTCGACGACGAAGGCCTCGTCATCGCCGCGGCACTGACGCTGCTGGGCCCGTTCACGCCCATGCTGTTCATGGGTGAGGAGTTCGCCGCGACGACACCGTGGCAGTTCTTCACGTCGCACCCGGAGCCGGAGCTCGGCAAGGCGACGGCCGAGGGACGCATCGCGGAGTTCGCAGAGCACGGCTGGGACGAGTCGGCCGTGCCGGACCCGCAGGACCCGACGACGTTCACGAACTCGAAGCTCGACTGGGCCGACGTCAGTTCCGAGCGGGGTGCGGCGATCCTGCGTGCCTACCGCGTGCTCGTCGCCCTGCGCCGGACCGACCAGGCCTTCGTCGACCACCGGTACGAGGCGAACGCCGTGCGGTTCAGCGAGGACCGCCGGTGGCTGGTGCTCACGCGTGGGCTGCTCGGACCGGACGTGGCACCCGTGCACGTCGTGGTGAACTTCCTCGACGACGCAGCCGAGGTGCCGGTCCCCGGTGCCACCGGCGAAGAGCTCTACCGGTTCGGAGCGGCCGAGGTCGCGACGGACTGCGTGCGGTTCCGCGGGCGGGGCGTGGTGGTGCTGCGCTAGTCGCTGCGCAGCCGTCCGGGCGGGCCGGGCTTGCCCACGGGCGGGCCGGGCTTGCCCACGGGCGGCCGATCCGCGAAAGCGACAGTGTCCTGCGA
>NZ_CACSJV010000082.1:0-8448 GCF_902706105.1 Curtobacterium sp. 18060
GGCGCACCGTGGGCGGCGCGCGACGTGGCGGGGGTGGGACGGACCTCCTGGCCGGTGCTCGCTGCGGAGTCGGACGCGACCCGCCCGGCGGACGCGGCCGGTTCGACGACCGGTGCGGTCACCCAGGACGGGACGGGACGGCGCGGCCGTTCCGAATCCTGCATGCGATGCGACGCCACTGCGGTGCTCCCTTCGTCGACTGATCCATCGTCAGTTCTAGTGGCAACGGTCGCGGATGTCGCAGCCCCAGTTCCGGGGTCGCCGGTACGTTCGGGGCATGACCGGAATCGAACACCGTCCACTGGGTCCCTCGGGGCTCGTCGTCTCCACCGTCGGCCTCGGCTGCAACAACTTCGGGCGGCCGGGGACCGCCTCCGAGTCGCAGGAGGGCACCGACGCCGTCGTGCGGGCGGCACTCGACGCCGGGGTCACGCTCTTCGACACGGCCGACATCTACGGCGGCCGGCCCGGCATGTCCGAGGAGATGCTCGGCCGGTCGATCGCTGGGCGGCGTGACGAGATCGTGCTCGCGACGAAGTTCGGCATGGACATGCAGGGCGCGAACGGGCCGGACTGGGGTGTGCGGGGATCGCGGCGGTACGTCCGGTTGGCCGTCGAGTCGTCGCTGCGTCGTCTCGGGACGGACTGGATCGACCTGTACCAGATGCACCGTCCCGACGACGTGACGCCGATCGAGGAGACGCTGTCGGTCCTCGACGACCTGGTCCGCGAGGGCAAGATCCGCTACATCGGGCACTCGAACTTCGCGGGCTGGCAGATCGCCGAGGCCGAGTTGACCGCGTCGATCGCCGGCACCACGGCGTTCGTGTCCGCGCAGAACGAGTACAGCCCGCTCGCCCGTGCCGCCGAGGCCGAGGTGCTGCCGGCCGTCCGCGCCTACGCCCTCGGGTTCCTGCCGTTCTTCCCGCTCTACAACGGGCTGCTGACCGGCAAGTACACGAAGGCCGGGGGTCCGGCCGACGGACGCCTGTCGACGTCGAAGCCGCAGTTGCTCGAGGACGCCCCGTGGGACGTGCTCGACGACTACCAGCGGTTCTGCGACCACCGCGGCGTCACGATGCTGCAGGCGACGTTCGCGTGGTTGCTCGCGCAGCCGGGGCTGTCGAGCGTCATCGCGGGGGCGACGAAGCCGGAGCAGATCACGCAGAACGTCGAGGCCGGCACCACGTGGGAGCCGACCGAGGACGACATCGCCGACATGACGGTCATCTTCGACCGGGCGTAGGCGGGCGGCCGCGGCCCGCCGCCCGCGGGGGCCGAGTCTCGGCGTGAGCGACAGTTCTCGCGGCTGTCGGCCCGAGGACTGTCGCCCAGCGCGAGTCTCGCGGCGGCGGGGCCGAGACTCGGGGCGTCAGCGGGTGGCGGCGGAGAGTGCTTCGCGCAGCTGGTCGGCGGTCAGACGCGGGCCGTAGCCGGGGGTGTCCCGCTGGATGCGCCAGCCCTCGGCGAGGGGTCCGGCGTCGACGACGTCGAAGCCGAACTCGTCGATGAGGTCCGCGGTCACCTGCTTCGCCTCGGCATCGTCGCCCGCGACCACGAGGGCACGGCGTTCGGGCGTGCCGGTCGGGGTGGCGTGGCCGGTCAGGTCCGCGGCACCGATGTGGTTGAACGCCTTGACGACCCGGGCCCCGGGCAGGTGGTCCTGCAGCAGCTCGGCCGTCGTCGTCGACTCGTCGTCGAGCGCGGCGATGTGCCCGTCGCGCTCCCAGTAGTAGTTGTTCGTGTCGATGACGACCTTGCCGACGAGCGGCTCCGCCGGGATCGTCTCGATGGCCGCGAGCGGCACCGTCACGACGACGACCTCGCCGGCGGCGGCAGCCTCGTCACGGGTGGCCGCACGGGCCTGGTCGCCGAGTTCGGCCACGAGGTCGGTCAGGGTCTCGGGGCCGCGGGAGTTCGCGATCACGACCTGGTGGCCGTGCTGCACCGCGAGCCGTGCCAGTTGGGATCCGATGTTGCCTGCGCCGATGATGCCGATCGTTGTCATGGTGTCCATCCAACGCTCGGCGGCCACGAGCATTCCCGGTGGGGCACGTGCGCCCCGGGCGGAGCATGATGGCGGCATGGACCACGAGTTCCGCGACGAGACCGACCAGGACCGCTACGCGATGTACGTCGGCGGCGAGCTCGTGAGCGTGCTCGACTACCGCGAGAACGGCGACGCGATCGCGTTCCCGCACACGTACACGGTGCCGAAGCACCGCGGGCACGGCTACGCGGCCGAACTCGTCGAGTACGCGGTCGCCGACGTCGAGACGAACTCGACGAAGCGGGTCGTGCCGATGTGCTGGTTCGTCGGCAAGTGGTTCGACGAGCACCCCGAGAAGTCAGACCTGCTCATCCGCAGTGCCGCGGACTGAGCCGACGCGAGAAGAGCGCCCCATGCCCACCATCACCCCCTTCCTCTGGTACGACGACCAAGCCGAGCAGGCCGCCCGGTACTACGTCGACCTGTTCCCCGGCAGTTCGGTCGACAGCGTGGCGAAGACCCCGGACGGCGCGACCCTGGTCGTCGAGTTCACGTTGCTCGGGCAGCCGTACCGGGCGATGAACGGCGGACCGGGACACCCGCACACCGATGCCGTCTCGTTCCAGGTCGACGTCGACACGCAGGACGAACTCGACCGCATCTGGGACGCCCTGCTCGCCGACGGCGGCAAGCCGAGCATGTGCGGCTGGTTGTTCGACCGTTGGGGTGTCGCGTGGCAGGTGACCCCGTCGATGATGGGCGAGCTGATGACCGGGTCGGGCGACCCCGAGGCGAACGCCCGTGTCTTCCAGGCGATGATGACGATGCAGAAGCTCGACATCCCCGCGCTCCGTGCCGCAGCTGCAGGTCACTGAGCCCGAATCTCGCGTACCGACCGGTATGGTGTCGGCACAGAAGACCGCCGGCCGGCGCCGGCACCGAAAGGCTGGAGCCACGATGGACCACCCGAGCTCCGGGATCCGGAACAGCGAGATCGGCCGGGCGTACACCGAGCTGGCCCGGATCACCCGACGTGCGAGCATTCGTGCCCGCGGATCCGACCAGGCACTGAGCGTCGTCGACCAGTCCCTCGTCGACTTCGTGGTGCAGCACCCCGGCTGCATGGCCATCGACATCGCCCGGTACCTGCGCCTGAACCGCTCGACGATCTCGCGGCAGCTGTCCGGGCTCCTCGCCACGAAGCTGATCGAGACGACCGACGGCGGCACCGGCAACGCGAAGCCCCTCGTGGCGACGGACGCCGGTCGCACCGCGCTCGAGCGCTCCGTGCAGCTGCACCGGGATGCGCTGGAGGAACGGCTCGCCGGCTGGTCCGACGACGACATCGCCCTGCTCGCCGGACTGCTCGAACGGCTCGGCGCCTCGGACGAGGCCGGACTGCCGATGCCCGGACGATCCTCGACGTGACCACGTCGTTCGTCCTGCTCTCCGACACGCACCTGCCGAAGCGGGCGAAGGACCTGCCCGCGGCACTCTGGGCGGACGTCGACGCCGCCGACCTGGTGGTGCACGCGGGGGACTGGGTCGACCTCGCCACCCTCGACGCCGTGCAGGCCCGATCCCACCGGTTCGAGGGCGTGCGCGGCAACAACGACGGCCCCGAGTTCGATGACCGGCTGCCGCTCGTCGCGCACTTCGCGGTCGAGGACCTGCGGTTCGCGCTCGTCCACGAGACCGGTGCCGCGACGGGCCGGGAGCGCCGGGCGGCCGCCGAGTACCCGGACGTCGACGTGCTCGTCTTCGGGCACTCGCACATCCCGTGGGACACCGTCGCACCGTCCGGGCTGCGGCTGCTCAACCCCGGCTCGCCGACCGATCGCCGTCGGCAGCCGGACTTCACGTGGATGCGCGGGACGGTGACCGGCGCCGACCTGGCCGTCGAGTTGGTGCGCCTGCCGCCGCCGGCCCGCTGAGGTCGCCCGCGCCGACGTTTCGCGCCAGACGACACCTCGCGGGTCGACGAACCCGTGAGGTGTCGGTCAGCACGTGAACTCGCCCGCGGCCCCCGCCAGCGGCATCGCGAAGAACGCCAGCTCCCACTCGGTCGAGCGGCGGAACGCCCGCGCCATCCGCCCCCGCTCGACCGGGGTCGCGGCTGCCGCCATCTCCTCGACCAGACGGGCCGCCTCGGCACTCGACGCCGCGAAGCCCGGGTCCCCGTACGCCGTGAGCCAGTCGGCGAACGGATGGCCGTCCGGAGCCGCGCCGAGCTGCGCCCCCACCCAGGCGTAGACCCGGAAGCAGGGGAGCACCGCCGCGGCGAGCACGGCCGCCGACCCGGAGTCCGCCGCCTCCTGCAGGTGTGCGAGGTACCCGGCGCACGTCGGGTGGACGGGGTCGTCGGCGTGGGTGCCGGCGAGGCGTCGGTGGTGCAGGTCGCGGGCCTCGGCGGCGCACCCCTCGGCCGCCGCCGTCCAGAAGGCGGCAGCCGCAGGACCACGACCAGCGCCGGCAGCCGCAGCGCCGGCAGCCGCAGCGCCGGCAGCCGCAGCGCCGGCAGCCGCAGCGCCGGCAGCGCGCGCCGCCAACGCCGCCAGGTGCTGCTCGTAGGCCCGCAGGTAGTGCAGGTCCTGCGCGAGGTACCCGGCGAACACGTCCGCGTCGAGCGTCCCGTCGCGCAGCCCGACCAGGAACCCGCACTCGATCGTCGCCTGCAGCACGGCGCTGACGTCGGACCACCACACGTCGGTGAACCGGACCTCGGGCAGCAACGCGCGGATCACGGCACCGTGGTCGATCGGCCCGTTGCCGGACCCGACCTCCAGGGCATCGGCTCCCCGCAGGGCTGCCGTCAGCCAGGGCTTCGCCACCCCGACCGCGAGTTCCCAGTCCCCGTGCCGGGCGGCGAGCGTCGCGATGGCGCTCGACAGGGAGCACCCGGTGCCGTGCGTGTTGGCCGTCGCGACGCGGGGACCGGTGAACCGCCGGGCGGACCCGGACGGCGACACGAGCACGTCGTCGGAGGTCGGCCCCTCGTCGTGCCCGCCCTTCGCCAGCACGAGCACGTCCCACGTCGACGCCACGAGCCGCGCAGCGTCGAGCGACGACAGCGACGAAGGCGCCGCACCCGCCGCCGCACCAGCCCCGGCCAGCTCCGCCAACACCTGCAACTCGGCCCGGTTCGGCGTCAGCAGGTCGGCCAGCCCGAACAGTGCACCCATCGCCGCGGCGGCGTCCTCGTCGAGCAACCGGTCACCACTCGTCGCCACCATCACCGGGTCCACGACGACCACGGGCGGCCGGTGCTCCCGCAACCAGTCCGTCACGACGCGGACGACGGGTGCTGTGCCGAGCATCCCGATCTTCACGGCGTCGATCGTGACGTCGTCCGACACCGCGTCGAGCTGCTCCCGCAGGAACGCGACGTCCGGCACGTGCACCGACCGCACCCCGTGCGTGTTCTGCGCGACGAGGGCGGTGACCACGCCCATGCCGTACCCGTCGTGCGCCGCGATCGCCTTGAGGTCGGCCTGCAGTCCGGCGCCGCCCGTCGGATCGGTCCCGGCGATGGCCAGGACGCGCGGGACGCTCACGACCAGGCCCCGGCCGGGAGGCCCGGATCACCCTGACCGGGTCCCCTCGTCTCCGCCCCGTGGCCGGGTCTAGAGCTCCACGCGGCCACGTACGCCGCCGCGGCGGATCCGGGGTCGGCCGCGGCGCAGATGCCCGAGACGATCGCGACTCCCGCGGCACCGGCATCCCGGAGCGGCACGACGTCGTCGAGGGTCACCCCGCCGATCGCCACGCACGGCACGTCCGTCGCTGCCGCGAGCCGGGCGAACCCGTGGTGACCGAGCGCCGGTGGGTGGTCCGCCTTCGTCGCCGTGGGGTGCACGACCCCGACGCCGAGCAGGTCCACGGTGCCGCAGGGCAGGCGGGCGACGACCGCCATGTGCTCCGGGGTGTTCGCGGTCAACCCCACGTGCGCGTCCGGCCCGAGCAGGGCACGAGCAGCGGTCACCGGCACGTCCGACTGGCCGAGGTGCACCCCGGCGACCCGGTGTCCCGCGTGCCGAGCGGCGAGGGCGACGTCGAGCCGGTCGTCGACCACCACGGCGGCGCGGTCGCCCACGGCGTCGGCCACGGCAGCGGTCAGGGCCAGCAGGTCGCGCGCCGAGGCGTCCTTGTCCCGCACCTGCACGATCCGGACCCCGGCGTGCACCGCGGCGCGGATCACCCCGAGCACACCGACACCGTGCCGGTCGGCCAGGGCGCCGTCGGTGACCAGGTACACGCCGAAGTCCTCCGGCAGCCCGCTCATGCCGGTACCACCAAGGACGCAGGCTCGGCCTCGACCGTGATCCGGGCCTCGCGGACGACGTCCTCGGGGGTGAGCGACGCCAACCGGTCCAGGAACAGCGGCTGGAAGGTGCCGGGGCCGCCGGCCTCGCGGGCGGCGAGCTCCGCGGCGATCGTGTGCACCGCGGTCGCCGCGACGGCGGCCGCACCGGCGTCGTCGGGCGCGACCGACGTGAACGCGGCGACGACCGCGCCGAGGGCGCACCCGCCCCCGGTGATCCGCGTCAACAGCTCGGTGCCGTTCGCGACCCGCACCACACCGGTGCCCGGCGCGACCAACAGGTCGACGGGACCCGACACGGCCACCGCGGCCACGAGCCTCCCGGCCGCCTGACCGGACACGGCGTCGACCGCAGCCGCACGGGCGTCCTCGGTGCCCACCGTGCTGTCGACACCGCGGCCACCGGCCGACGTGCCGAGCAGGGCGAGGACCTCGGACGCGTTGCCGCGCAGCACCGTCGGGTGCAGCGCCAGCAGGTCGCGGGCCAGGGCGGTGCGCACCGGCAACGAGCCGACCGCGACGGGGTCGAGCACCCAGGGGGTGCCGGTGTTGCGGGCGGCGTGCGCGGCCTCGAGCGCCGCGACCCGGGGCTCGGCGTGCGGGGTGCCGGTGTTCACCAGCAGGGCGTCGGCGACCCGGGCGAACGGTCCCGCCTCGGTCGCCACGTCGACCATCGCGGGCGAGGCTCCGAGGGCGAGCAGCACGTTCGCGGTGACGTTCTGCACCACGGTGTTCGTGATGCACTGCACCAACGGGCTCCGGGCTCTGACGGCCTCGAGCAGTTCGGCGGTTCGGTGGGCCCAGGCAGGGGAGGGCGCAGCGGTTTCCATGGACGATCCCTTCGCGAGTACGAGCTCGAGCAGGTTCGACGGGTGTGATCTCAGCCGCTGGTTGCGGCACCCCGTGTCTCGATCGACACCGTACACGAGCAGCTACGTCGTGCCCCGGCCCGTCGTCTCCGGCCCGTCGTCTCCGGTCACATGCCCTGCACCGTGTGACAGGGTTGGTGTGTGCCAGACTCCACGCCTCCCGGACCGCCACCAGGCCCCCGCGACCCTGGCGACGCCTGGGCGGTCGGTCCCGACGGCACCAAGGCCTGGGGACTCTTCGGCGCCGCAGGGCTGCTCGTCGACGACGGCGCCGGACGCGTGCTCCTGCAGCACCGCGTCGAGTGGAGCCACCACGGCGGCACCTGGGGCATCCCCGGGGGCGCACGCCACCAGGGCGAGGAGGCCGTCACCGGCGCGCTCCGCGAGTCCGCCGAGGAAGCCGGTGTGCCCCACGACGGCGTCGACCTCCGCCACACGGCACTCCTCGACCTGGGGTTCTGGACCTACACGACCGTGGTGGGGCGTGCCGCTCGGCCGTTCGAACCGGTGATCGCGGACCGCGAGAGTCTCGCCCTGTCCTGGATCCCCGTCGACGAGGTCGAGAACCTGCCGCTGCACCCGGGGTTCGGGAGGTCGTGGCCGGCGCTCCGCGCGTCCCTCACCACCACCCCGCACGTCGTCGTCGACGCGGCGAACGTCGTCGGCAGCGTGCCCGACGGCTGGTGGAAGGACCGGGCGGGAGCCGCTGCACGCCTGCTGTCGTCGGTGACGGCGCTCGCCGAGTCCGGGGTGACCGCCGACGTGCTGGCGCTGCCGTTCGCCCGCTGGTGGCCGCGGTGGACCGTGGTGCTCGAGGGCGAGGCCCGCGAGGCCCGGGGTGCCTCCGGGTCGTCGGACGGCGCACTGCCCCGTGCACTGCCCCGTGCACTCGACGTCGTCGCGGCGCCGGGCTCGGGGGACGACGCCATCGTGGACGCCGCTCGTGCGGCGGTCGAGGCCGGCGACGGTCCCGTCGTGGTCGTCACGGCTGATCGCGAGCTCCGTGCCCGCGTCGAGGCGCTCGGTGCCGTGGTGCACGGGCCGTCCTGGCTGCGCGACCAGTTCTAGCGGCGGTACGCCGTCGGCGCACGGTGCGAGGTCGCACGGCGCACGGCGCATGGCGTCCGGCGTCCGGCGTCCGGCGCACGGTGCGAGGTCGTTCGTTCGGTGCTGGCTTGATCGCTCCGTGCGCCGCATCAACCTCGCACCGAGCGGCCGGTGTCGCACGGACTGACGCACCGCGCACGGTGCGGCGCACGCCCGCGCCC
>NZ_CACSJV010000083.1:0-8435 GCF_902706105.1 Curtobacterium sp. 18060
GTATAAGAGACAGGGCGTGACGTCATCGTCGGACGGTTCCTCTCCGGGGGTACGGCGTCCCCATGCCAGCGTTCGGCGGTGTGCGGAGTCAAGCCGCGGGGCGCAAACGCTCACGAAGTGAACACGACGGGCGCGCGGATCGCGCGCCGGCCGCTCACCGGCCGTGGACGACCGCCGCCGTGGACGCCCGCACGCTCAACGTGGGCGCCAGGGTCATGTGCCGACGGGCGAAGCCGACCTGCGCCGTCGCCGAGATGCGCTCGAAGCACATCGTCGCCGCGAACCGGCCGACGTCGTTCTTCGGGGGCGCGACCGCGGTGAGCGGCACCCCGGCGAGCGCCGCGACCTCGTCGTCGTACGCGACCACGGACAGGTCGTCCGGGATCGAGAGGCCCATCTCGGTGACGGTCTCGACGAACTCGACGGCGTACTGGTCGGAGTGCACGAAGACGGCGGTGGTGCCGGTGGCGAGGCAGCGCTCGATGAAGGCCCTGGTCGCGGCACCCACACCCTGGTCGTCCGGGATGACCTGGACCGGGGCGTCGGGGTCGAGGCCGAGTTGCCGGACGGCGCGGTCGTACCCGGTGCGGAGCTGCGGGGTGGTCGGGGTGTCGAACACGGCCATGCCGATGCGGCGGTGCCCGAGTTCGGCGAGGTGGCGGACCGCGATGCCGGCGCCGGACTCGTGGTCGCTGCGGACGGACTCGAGCGCGGAGCCGACGGGGGCCTCGACCACGGAGCGTTCGACCACGACGACGGGCATCGGTGCGTGGTCGAGGAGCTCGAGGGTGGTGAAGGCGTCGGCGACGGTGGTGGTGACGAGCAGCCCGTCGACGCCGGCGGCGATGAGGCGTTCGACCTGCTGGCGTTCGCGGGCGGGCTCGTAGCGGGAGACGCCGAGCACGACGCGGCCGCCCAGGGCCTCGGTGCGTTCGGCGACGCCGGCGACGATCTTCGGGAAGTAGTAGCCGGGGTCGGGGACGACGAGCCCGAGGGTGAAGAGCGCGCCGCTGCCGTCGGTGGTGTCCCGGTCGGGTCGGGGTGCGGGTCGGTGCGGTGCGCCGGCGGTGGGCAGGGTCTCGACGGAGACGGCGCCGCCGTGCACGCGCCGGAGCACGCCGCGGTCGGCGAGTTCGGACAGGTCGCGGCGGACCGTCATGGCCGAGATCCCCTCGCGCTCGGCGAAGTCCGAGGCGGACAGGGTCCCGTGCACGCGGAGCTCGGCGAGGATCCGTTCGTGGCGTCTGGTCGGGTGCATCGTCGCTCCCAGTGTTCGATTCGTGTGCGGGTGAATACCGCGGCTTGACCGTCATCATACGGACGCCACAGGATGACGAAACCCCCAGCCACGTGAGCAAAGGAGCCACATGAGCGCGACGCTGGTCGATCCGACCACCGAGCCCCGGACCACCCGGTCCGGCGGCGCCCCGGCCCCGCGGAAGGTCCCGTTCCTCGCTCGGCTGCGGCGCGACTACCCGCTGCTGCTCATGGTGGCGCCGGCGGTGGTCCTGCTGCTGCTGTTCGTGTACGTGCCGATGATCGGCAACGTCATCGCGTTCATGGACTACCAGCCGTACATCCCGATCGCCCAGAGCCCGTGGGTCGGGTTCACGAACTTCCAGCTGATGTTCGCCGACCCGGAGTTCTGGCGGGCGACGGTGAACACGCTGGAGATCACGTTCCTGCAGCTCATCCTGTTCTTCCCGGTGCCGATCGCGCTGGCCATCCTCATCCACTCGCTGGTGTGGCCGTGGCTCCGGGCGACCGTGCAGTCGGTGCTCTACCTGCCGCACTTCCTGTCGTGGGTGATCGTCGTGGGGTTCTTCCAGCAGTCGCTCGGGTCCGGCGGTGTGGTCAACCACACGCTGCGGCAGCTCGACATGGGGACCATCGGGATCATGAGCGACCCGGAGACGTTCAAGCTGCTGCTGACGTCACAAGTGATCTGGAAGGACGCCGGCTGGGGCACGATCATCTTCCTGGCAGCGCTCGCGGCGATCGACGACAACCTGTACGAGGCGGCGGCGATCGACGGGTCGGGAGCGTGGAGCCGGTTCTGGCACGTCACGCTGCCGGGCATCCGTCCCATCATCGTGCTCCTGCTGATCCTGCGGCTCGGCGAGGCCCTGTCCGTCGGGTTCGAGCAGATCATCCTGCAACGGAACGCCGTGGGGGCCGATGCCGCCGAGGTCCTCGACACCTACGTCTACTACCACGGCGTCGTCGACGGGAACTGGTCCACGGGCATCGCGGTCGGTCTGGTCAAGGGCCTGGTCGGGTTCGTCCTCATCATGGCGGCGAACAAGGCCGCCCACATGCTCGGTGAGCAGGGAGTGTATTCACGGTCATGAGCACCATCGCCCGTCCGGTCTGGGCCGGAAAACCCACACCCGTCGTCCTCGCACTCAAGGCCGTCGCGATCGTCCTGATCCTCGCCGTCGTGCTGTTCCCGTTCCTCATCGTCTTCTCGACGAGCGTGTCGAGCCAGGCGGACGTCACCGCTGCCGGCGGCTACGTCGTGTGGCCGCGGTCGTTCGACCTGTCCGCGTACGTGCAGATCCTGTCCGGCGGGGTCGTCACCCGCGCCGTGGTGACCACGTTGCTCGTCACGGTCGTGGGCACCGTCATCAGTCTGGCGTCGACGGTGCTCGCCGCGTGGGCGCTCAGCCGACAGGGATCGCTGTTCCAGCGGCCGCTGCTGACCTTCGTGCTCATCACGTTCCTGTTCGCGCCGGGGATGATCCCGCTGTACCTGATGGTGAAGCAGCTCGGACTCCTCGACAACTACTGGGCGCTGATCCTGCCGAGCGCGTTCAGCGTGTTCAACATGGTGGTCGTCCGCGGCTTCATGATGAGCATCCCGCAGGAGCTCATCGACAGCGCGAAGATCGACGGCGCCGGCGAGTTCCGCATCCTGTGGCAGCTCGTCCTGCCGCTGTCCCGCGCGGTCATCGCCGTCGTCGGCCTGTTCTACGCCGTCGGCTACTGGAACGCGTTCTTCAACGCGCTGCTCTACCTGTCGGACTCGACGAAGTGGACGCTGCAGCTGGTGCTGCGCACCTACGTCCTGCAGGGCTCCAGCCTGGTGTCCGGTGCCGGGTCCGACGCCTCGATGCAGCCGCCGGCGGAGTCGATCCAGATGGCCGTCGTGATGATCGCGATCATCCCGATCCTCGCCGCCTACCCCCTGGTGCAGCGCCACCTCACCAAGGGCGTCCTGACGGGCGCCGTCAAGGGCTGACACGGCCCCACCACCCCACTGCCACCCGACGCTTCAAGGGAGAAGCCATGACCGACACCACCACCGGCGGCCTCAGCCGCCGGACCCTCATCTCCGGCGCCGCCTTCGGCCTCGTCGCCCTCGGCGCCGCCGGCAGCCTGACCGGGTGCTCCACCGGCGGCAACGCCGCGACCATCTCGGACCAGGTGGCCGCGCTGCCGACCTACGTCCCCATCACCAAGGGGCCGAAGCCCGACCTGCCCGGCAACGGCGTCGTCCAGCCCGTGTACTACTCGTACCCGCAGGACAGCGAGCTCTTCACCTCGGTCACCGGCAAGGTCGGCGACGGCGAGAAGACCACCGGGTTCGTCGTGACCTACGCGGCGCCGCCGCCGGCGCAGAACTCGTTCCTCGACTACGTCGGGGGCCTGACGGACACCGAGTACGACCTGACGTTCGTGCCCGGCGACTCGTTCGCCGCGAAGTTCGCGACGATGACCGCCGGCAACGACATCCCGGGCATCGTCGAGTTCCTGACGTTCGCGATGCCGCCCCGGTTCCCGCAGCTGCTCGACGCGAAGTTCGCGGACCTGTCGGAGCACCTCTCCGGCGACGCCGTCAAGGACTACCCGAACTTGGCGAACATCCCCACCGCGTCGTGGCGGAGCGCCCGCATCAACGGGAAGATCTACGGCGTCCCCGAGCACCGGCCGCCGTTCGGGTCGGTGATGATCTGCCGCCCCGACCTCATCGAGCAGCTGACGGGCGCAGCACCGGCCCCGAAGGACAAGGACGAGTTCACCGAGCTGTGCACGGCCGTCACCGACGCCAAGGCCGGCCGGTACGCGATCGCCGGCCAGGGCGGGGCGAGCGGCGTCGACTGGGCGTACGACTTCATCGGCGCCACCTTCGGCGTGCCGAACCAGTGGGCGATGTCGAAGGGCGGCGAACTCACCCACAAGAACGAGACCGACGCGTGGCTCGAGACCCTCGGCTACGTCAAGAAGCTCTGGAACCTCGGCGTCTTCCACCCGGACACCCCGAGCCTCGAGAGCGCGAAGGCGAAGACGTACATCAACAACGGCACCGTGCTCATGCACCTCGACGGCATCTCCGCACTGCTCGACGTGTCCATGCCGAAGGGGATCGTCACGGGTGGCATCGTGCCCTTCGGAGCGACGGGCGGCCCCGGTGCGAACTACCAGGGCACGTCGAGCTTCTCGTTCGCCGCCCTGAAGAAGACGACGCCCGAACGCATCAGGGCCCAGCTCCGGCTCATCGACTACCTCTCCGCACCGTTCGGGTCGAAGGAGGCGTTCACGCTGACCCACGGCGAGAAGGGCGTCCACCACACCGGCAGCGGCCCGGACGCGACGCTGACGAAGGCCGGCGAGCAGACCATCAACGCCAGCGCGCTGTACCGACTCGGCGCCGGCCCGCAGGTGCTGAACACCGCGGTCCGCATCGACGAGCAGCTGCGGCAGTCGCACCAGTACCAGACCAAGACGCAGGACATGCTCGTGAAGAACCCGGTGGACGGCTTCTACTCCCCCTCGGCCGCGGCGACGGCGTCGGCGAGCACCGCGTTCAACAGCGTGTGCAACGACTACGTGCTCGGGCGGACGAACCTGGCGAAGGTGAAGGCCGCACGGGCGACGTGGGTGTCGGCCGCCGGGGACAAGATGCGCCGCGAGTACTCCGAGGCGATCGAGAAGCAGAGCTAGCCCGGGCGGCGGCTCGCACGCGTTCTGCGACGTTCCACGAGTCGATCACAGAGTGCTTCGTCGCACCTTGCACACGCATCCGATGCACGTGCATGGTGCGACGTTCCACGAGTCGATCGACGCGTGGATCGTCGGAACATGCACACGCGTCGTCCCCCGCGCAGGCGGTCAGGCGGTCCAGGCAGCCGGGTGCCGCCGCTGCCACCGCAGCCGCCGCTCGAGCTGGGCCCCGATCGCGAGCAGCACCCGCTCGCCCCCGGGTCGCCCGATCAACTGGACGCCCATCGGCAGGCCGCCGCCGTCCGGGTGGTCGTCGGCGGTGACCCAGACCGGCAGGGTGATCGCCGGCAGTCCGGCCACGTTCGCCATCGAGGTCCACGGCGAGTACGCGCACTGGCGGCGGAAGTCCTCGTCCGGGTCGTCGCCGTACCAGCCGAGCGGCCGCGGGGTCAGTGCGAGGGTCGGTGACAGGACGGCGTCGAACCGGTCGAACGCACCGATCAGCGTCGCCGAGAACGTGTCGAGCGCCGTCATCGCGTCGAGCACCTGCGTGCCGGTGAGCCGCCGTCCCCGCTCCACGAGCCACGCCACCAGCGGCGTGAGCGCCGTCAGGTCGATGCCGGGGACCATCGGCAGCCGCGCCGCGGAGCTCTCCCACGCCACCCGGAACGCGTCGGCGTACGGCGCCCGCGGCATCCGGACGTCCTCGACGCCGTGCCCCAGTTCGCCGAGCACCCGCACGGCGGTCTCGACGGCGGCGCGCGCCGCGGGGTCGACCACGACGTCGACGGTGTCGTCCCACGGTGAGCCGTCGAGCAGCCCGACGACGAAGCGGCCCTCACCGCGGACGGCCGCCGCGGTGAACGGGCCGTCACCGCGGGACGGCGTGACCAGGGCGTACGGCGACGGTTCCGGCAACCCGGTCGGCGCGACGAGCGCGTCGAGCAGCATCCCCGCGTCCGCGACGGACCGGGTCAGCGGGCCGGCGACGGAGAGCCCGCCGACGCCGGAGCGGCCGGGCATCGACGGCACCCGCCCGCGGCTCGGCTTCAGACCGACGAGTCCGGTCGCTGCGGCCGGGATCCGGACCGATCCCCCGCCGTCGGACCCGACGGCCGCGGGCAGCAGCCCGGCCGCCACGGCGACCGCCGCCCCGCTCGACGACCCCCCGGGCGCGCGGGTCGTGTCGTACGGGTTCCGCGTCACGCCGAACCGGGTCTCCGACGACGAGGACATCCCGAACTCCGGTGACGCCGTCTTGCCGAGGCTCACCGTGCCGGCGGCGTCGAGCGCCGCGACGAGCGGGTGGTCGGCCCCGGCAGGGCGCTCCGGCAGGCTCGCGGTGCCGGAGCGCGTGGGGACCCCGGCGCGGTCGTACAGGTCCTTGTCGGCGGACGGGAGGCCCCACAACGGCCTGGACGTCGGCACCAGGTCCCCGAGACGGTCGGCTCTCGTGCGCGCGGCGTCCGCCGTGACCGTCACGAACGCGCCGAGGGCCGGGTCGAGGCGCTCGATGCGGGTGAGGTAGTGCTCCGTCACCTCGAGCGCGGTCGCCTCCCCCCGGCGGATCCAGTCCCAGAGTTCCTGTGCGGCGAGGTGGTGGAGTTCGAACACGGTTCCCGAGCCTAGGCGGCGACGGTGCCGGTCGTCCGACGGTGCTGGTCGTCCTTCAGTGCTGGTCGTACGCGTAGAAGCCGCGGCCGGTCTTCACGCCCAGGTGACCCGCGTCGACGTACTGCCGGAGCAGCTGCCGCGGACCCTCGGGAAGGTGCGGGTCCTCCGCCGCGTAGTGCTCCTCGATGTCCAGGACGACGTCGAGCCCCACCTGGTCCATCATCCGGAACGGCCCCGCGGGCGAACCGGTGTTCACCGCGAACATGGCGTCGACGTCCTCCGGCGTGGAGACCCCGTCGGCGACGACGGCCAGGGACTCGCGCTTGATGGCCGCCCAGATGCGGTTGAAGATGAACCCGGTCGACTCCTTGCGGGCGACGAACGGCCGGACGCCGTAGGTCGGCAGGACCTCGAGCAGCAGGTCGATGACCGCGGGGTCGGTCTCCCCGTCGCTCATCAGGTCGACGGCGTTCTGCGCCGGCGGCATGGAGAAGTGCATGTTCAGCACGCGCTCGGGGTGCTCGACCTCGTCGATCACGAGTCGGCTCGCGTACGACGACGAGTTGGTCGCCAGGATCGTGTCCGCCCCGACGGCGCGGTCGAGCTGTCCGAACACCGTCGTCTTGAGGTCGAGGCGCTCCGGGACCGCCTCGACGACGAGCCACGCACCGGCGACGGCCTCGTCGAGGTCGTCGAACGCGCGGACGGTGCCGACCGCGCCCCCGTCCCGCGCCGCGGCGAGCGCCGGGAGCTCGCGCTCGACGTACTCGACGGCGGCCGTGCGGACCGGCTCGGCGAGGTCGTACACGCGGGACTCGCCACCGGCGCTGGCGAACACCAGGGCGATGCGACGGCCGAGGGTCCCACCGCCGATCACGGTGACGGGTCGGTTGCGGATGTCGGTCGGCAGGGAGAAGCCCATGGTGTCCTTCGTTCTCGGGTGTACGTTCGATACACAACGTACTCAATACGGAACGTATCGCAACTCGACAAGGAGTTCCCATGCAGGCCTCGGACGTCCTCCGCCACGCCACCACGCCCCTCACCGCGCCGGTCTACCCGCTGCGCCCGACGCGCTTCACCGATCGCGAGTACTTCAACGTCGTGTACCGGACCGACCCCGACGCCCTCCGCGCCGTCGTGCCGGAGCCGCTGCGGGTCGACGCGCCGCTGGTCCGGTTCGAGGTCATGAAGATGGGCGACGTCGACGGCTACGGCCCCTACGTCGAGTCCGGTCAGGCGATCCAGGTCACCCACGACGGCGAGGTCGGCGAGTACCTGCACGCCATGTACCTCGACAGCTCCGCGGCGACGCTCGCCGGTCGCGAACTGAGCGCCTACCCGAAGGTGCTCGGGACCCCGGGGTTGCGCGTCGACCAGGGCGCCCTCGTCGGCACGCTCGACCGCGGTGCCGAGCGTGTGGCGACGGCGACCATGGCGTACCAGTGGGAGCCGATGGACCCCGTCGAGGCCGCGGCGCAGATCACGGTGCCGACCTGGATGGTGAAGCTCGTCCCCGACGTGACGACCCTGGGGCTGCGCGCCGCCGACCTCGTGCGGACCGAGATCACCGACATCGTCGTGAAGGGGGCCTGGACCGGGCCCGCCCGCCTGCAGCTGTTCGAGCACGCCCTCGCGCCGATGGCCGACCTGCCGGTGCTCGAGGTCATCAGCGCCTTGCACGTCCTGACCGACCTGACGCTCGCGCCGGTGCGGTCCGTGCACGACTACCTGGCCGACCCGCGCCGGTCGGACGACGCCTCCTAGGATGAGCCGATGTCCCCACGAGCTGTCTCTTATATACATCTCCGAGCCCACGAGACGTAGAGGAATCTCGTATGCCGTCTTCTGCTTGAAAAAAAAAAAACAGCGAACTA
>NZ_CACSJV010000084.1:0-8134 GCF_902706105.1 Curtobacterium sp. 18060
TCCGAGTGCCGTGCGCCTGGTGATGTCGTGCGACTTGCTCATGCGTTCTCCCCTTCGAGAAGCGATCGGTGCAGGTCGATCGTCCCGGCGTCCCGCTCAGTGGGCAAGGAGTCCCGCCCAGTCGAACAGGAGTCGCACACCCCTCGCGACGCGATGGGGAGCGAGGTGGGTGCGTGTGCATGGTCCGACAGGCCACGCGTCGATCACCTCGTGGATCGTCGCATCATGCACGTGCATGCGGTGCGTGTGCATGTTCCGACATCCCACGCGTCGATCGACTCGTGGGATGTCGCGAATCGCGTGCCGCCCCGCCCCGCCCCTACGGCAGCGTCGGCGCAGCCTCCACCAGCGCCCGCGTCACCGGGTGCACCGGCGCATCGAGCAACGACACCGGCCCGTGCTCCACGATGCGCCCGGCCGACATCACCGCGACGGTGTCGCACAGCCGCTGGACAACACCGATGTCGTGCGACACCAGCACCAGGGTCAGCCCGAGGTCGTCGGCGAGCGAGCGGAACAGCTCGATGACCCGTGCCCGAACCACCACGTCGAGGGCGCTCATCGGCTCGTCGCCGAACAGGATCCGCGGCCCGTGCACCACGGCCCGGGCGATCGCGATGCGCTGCCGCTGCCCACCGGAGAACTCGTGCGGGTACCGGTCGACGACGTCTGCCGGCAGGTCGACCCGCTCCAGCACGTCGCGCACCAGCGCCCGGTGGTCCCCGTCGATCCGCAGTGCCCGCAGCGGTTCGCCGACGATCGCGCCGACGCGCATCCGCGGATCGAGGGACGCGTACGGGTCCTGGAACACCACCCCGGTCTCGCGACGGAACCAGCGCATCGCGGCCGCGGACCCGGACGCCACCACCGGACGACCGGAGGCGGTCACGGAACCCGCGGAAGGTGCCTCCAGGCCGGCGAGCAGCCGCACCAGGGTGGACTTGCCGGATCCCGATTCGCCGACGATCCCGAGTCGCTGGCCGGAGGCGACCGTCAGGTCGACGCCGTCGACGGCGGTGCGGACGGGGCCCGGTTCGAAGGGCCCGCGGCGGGGGAGCCGGTAGGTGCGGTGCAGCCCGACCCCGTCGAGGACGGCGGTCATGCGGAGCCTCCGGACGGACGGGCACGACGGGCGGTGGCGCGCGCGGCGTCGACGAGCGCGACGGTCGCGGGGTGCTGCGGCGCGGCGAGCAGCGACGCCACCGAGCCCTGCTCGACGACCCGTCCGCCGTCGAGCACGACGGCGGTGTCGGTGATCCGCGCGAGCACGGCGAGGTCGTGCGTGACGAAGACCATGCCCGCGGGTAGCCCTTCGAAGAGATCCAGGATCCGCGCCTCGGTCGTGACGTCGAGCGCCGTGGTCGGCTCGTCGGCCACGAGGTACGCGGGCTGCCCGGCCATCGCCATCGCGATGCAGATCCGCTGACGCTGCCCGCCGGAAAGCCGGTGCGGGTACTGCCGCAGCAGCGATTCCGGGTCCGGCAGTCCGACGTCCGCCGCCAGAGTGGTCGCCGCGGCGCGTGCCGCCCGCCGGTCGAGTCCGCGGTGCAGGCGCAGCGGCTCCGCGATCTGCGCGCCGACGCGGCGCAGCGGGTCGAGGGCGGTGCCGGGCTCCTGGAAGACCATGCCGATGCCCGATCCGCGGTGCGCCGCACGCTCCCGGTCGGGCAGGCCGACGAGTTCCGTGCCGTCCAGGCGGATGCTGCCGGTGACGGTCGCGCCGGCGGGCTCCAGGCCCATCAGGGCGAGCGAGGTCATGGACTTGCCGGATCCGGATGCGCCGATCACGCCCACGCGCTCGCCGGGAGGCACGGTGAACGTCACGTCGTCGAGGATCGTCCGCCCCGCGATGCGGACGGAGAGCCCCACCACCGCGAGCCCACCGGTGTCGGTGTCGCTGTGGCTGCCGGTGTCGCTGTGGCTGCGGTCGGTCATGCGGTCACCCCCGGGGTGGTCGTGGCCGGGTCGGCGCGGCGGTCGCCGCCCGCTGCGCGGTCGTTCGTCGTCAGCCGTGGGTCGGTCGCGTCGCGGATCGCGTCACCGAGCAGGGAGAGCGCGGCGACGACCAGCGCGATCGCGGCTCCCGGCCAGGTGGCGCTCCACGGGTGCACGCCGATGTAGGTCTGCAGGTCGGAGAGCAGGTTGCCCCACGACGCCGTGTCCGAACCCGCGCCGTAGCCCAGGTACGACAGACCGGCCTCGGCGAGGACCGCGGTGGCCATCGCGAGCGAGAGCTGCACGGTGAACAGCGGCGCGGCGTTCGGCACCAGGTGGCGGAACAGCACCCCGACACCACCGACGCCGGAGGCCCGGGCCGCGGTGACGTAGTCGCTCCGGGCGATGCGCCGGATCTCGCCGCGGGCGACCCGAGCGATCGTGACGCCGAAGGACAGGCCGACGCTCACGATGACGACCCCGAGCGAACCGCCGAACACCGCGGTCAGCAGCATCGCGGTCAGCAGGGTCGGGAACGCCACCAGGATGTCGAGCAGGACGGCCGTGCCCTCGCGCACCCAGCGGGCGGTGAGCGACCCGATCGCGGTCAGGACGATGCCGACGACGCTGGCGATCACCCCGGCCCCGACGGCGACGAGCACGGTGGTGCGGGTGCCGGCGAGCAGGTAGCTCGCGATGTCGCGGCCGGCGGCGTCGGTGCCGAACCAGTGCGCCGCGCTCGGGCCCTCCCACTGGTGGAACGGATCGGCGCGGAACGGGTCCTGCGGCGTCCACACGAGCGACACCGCGGCGAGCACCACGAGCAGGCCGAGCACGACGACGGCGAAGACCCCGGTGGGGCGGGAGAGCAGGCGGCGGATCATCCGGACACCTCGCGTTGGCGTGGGTCGAGGGCGCGGTGCACGACGTCGACGGCGAAGCCGACCAGCAGCACGAGCCCGGTGAGCACGAGCAGCTCGGACTGCACCTTGGTGACGTCGCGGCGCCCGACGTCGGTCACGAGCATGCGACCGACCCCGGGCAGCGAGAACAGCTGCTCGACGACGACGGCTCCGACCAGCAGCCCGGCGATCTGCACCCCGAGCACGGCGAGCACGGTGAGGGTGACCGAGGGCAGCCCGTGCCGGAGCAACGCCTGCGTGCGCGTCAGCCCGATCGCGGCCGCGGTGCGGACGTGGTCGGCGTCGAGCACCGACAGCGTCGCGGACCGGGTGAAGCGCAGGATGACGGCACCCTCGACCGCGCCGATGGTCAGGGCGGGCAGCACGAGCGACGCGAACGCACGCCCCGGCTCGGACCAGCCGTCGAGCGGGAAGCCCTGGGTCGGCAGCCAGTGCAGCGTGACGGCGAACAGCGCGACGAGCAGCATGCCGGCCCAGACGACCGGGATCGCGGCGACGGCCTGCGCCACGAACCCGATGACGGCGCCGCCCGGTCGACGGCGGAGCACCGCGGCGACGACCCCGAGGGGGACGCCGACCACGAGCGCGGTGACGAGTGACATGCCCGCGAGCGGCAGCGTGATCGCCAGCTTCTGCGCGATCTCCGGCGCGACCTGCCCGTTGGTCACCAGGGACCGGCCGAGGTCGCCGCGGAACACCCCGCCGATCCAGTCGAGGTACTGCACCACGACGGGCCGGTCGAGGCCGAGCTGCTGCCGGAGCTGCTCGACCTGCGCCGGGGTCGACTGGGTGCCGGCGACGACCTGTGCGACGTCGCCGGGCAGCACCCGCAGGGTCGCGAAGATGATGACGCTCGCGACGAGCAGCCCGACGACGAACAGCAGCAGCCTGCCGACCAGGAACCGGGTCACGTGCTCGGAGCTCCGGGCGCGGGTCGTCTCACTTGACGGCGAGCTTCGACAGGTCGAGTCGCGAGTTGCCGCCGTCGACCGGGAAGCCCGTCACGCCGGAGCGCACCGCGGTGATCTCGGTGGCCGTGTAGAGCCACTCGCCGGCGGCGTCCTCGCTCACGATCTTCGCGGCCTTCCGCAGGGCGTTGACCTTGGCGTCCTCGTCGGTGGCCGCGATCGACTCGGCGTACAGCGACTGCACCTCGGCGTTGTCGTAGCCGAAGTAGTAGTCGGGGTTCGCCCAGTTGCCGAAGTCGCGGGCCTCGACGTGGTCCACCATCGACAGGTCGAAGTCGCGCTCACCCGACTTCGGCGCCTGGAACACCGTCGACAGCCAGGTCGCGAAGTCCACGCGCTTGACGGTCAGGGTGATCCCGACGTCGGCGAGCTGCGACTTGAGCACGTCGCCGATGGTCGCCGGGTAGATGTTCGCGTACGTCAGCGTGAGCTTGAGGTTCTCCTGACCGGCGGCGGCGAGGAGCTGCTTCGCGTTGTCGGGGTCGTACGCGTCGATGTCGGTCAGGTCCTCGTACCCGGGGTCGAGCTCCGGGATCGGGCCGCCCTGCTCGACGCCCGTGCCACCGATGGCCTTGATGAGGGCCTTCGGGTCGATCGCCTGCCGGATCGCCTGGCGCACCTTCTTGTCGGTGAACGGCGCCTTCTGGTCGTTGAACGCGAGCGTGTACTTGTCGGTCGTCTTGCCGGAGTGCAGCGCGATGTCCGAGTTGCCGTCGAGCTGGCTCTTGAGTGTTCCGTCGACCGGGTTGAGGACGTCGAGGTCGCCGTTCGCCATGGCGTTGACGGCCGTCGACGGGTCGGTGATGTACCGGAAGACGATCTTCGCGACCTTCGCCTTCGTGCCCCAGTAGTCGTCGTTGCGGTCGAAGGTGAGCGAGTCGCCCTGCTTCCAGCTCGCGACCTCGTACGGGCCGGTGCCGTTCGCGGTGTCCGACAGGTCGTTCGTCGCGGCCTTCTCGAGCACCAGCCCGGAGCGGCCGGTCAGGTTCCAGAGCAGGTCCGAGTCGGGCTTCGCCAGCTTGAGCTCGACCACACCGGTCGACGGGGACGTGATCGAGGTGACGCCCGCGAGCTTGGCGGAGTCGACGTAGGTCTCGTTCGACTTGACCTGTTCGAGCGACCAGACGACGTCGGCCGCGGTGACGTCCTTGCCGTCCTGGAAGGTGATGCCGTCGCGCAGCGTGAACGTGTACGTCAGCCCGTCGTCGGAGACCTCGTGCTCGGAGGCCAGCACGTCGCGGATGTCGCCGTCGGCGGTCCGGCCGACGAGCCCCTGGTACACGTTGTCGATGAGCACCTGGTCGAGCGCTGCACCGGACTGCGTGCGGATGTCGAGGCTGGTCGGTTCGAGCACCAGGCCGACGCGGACGGTGGCGTCGGCGCCGCCGTCCTCGTTCGACGAGCCGGAGCAGCCGGTCAGCGCGAGGGCGGAGACGACGGCGACCGCGGTGGCGGCGAGGGCAGCACGTCCGAGGCGCGTGGTGCGCGCAGCCCGGGCGGGACGGCGGGGCAGGAGCGGACTCATGGGGTGTGGGTTCCTTCCGGACGCGAGGGCGATGGTCACAGCTCGCGCTCGCACGAGGTTACCGGGGGCCGGTACGGTCCCGCGACGGTTCATCGATCCGGTGCAACAATCCGTGACGTGCGGCCCATGCCCGGATCGCCGAAGCCAGTTCGAGGGGCGCCTGGTTCTGCACCGCGTGCCGTGCGGTGACCGTCACGATCTCGGCCTCCGGCAGCCGCTCGGCGAACGCGGCGTGCAGCTTCGGCGAGACGTACCCGCGGTCGCCGCGGACGAGCAGGATCGGCACGCGCAGGGCCTCGAGGTCGGGCCAGGCGTCGGCGAAGCGCCCCACCGACGACGTGCGGCCGGCGGGCAGGTGCGGGAAGTGGTGGCGCCGCACGAGCGCTCCGTCGTCACCGAGCCGCGTGGTGTGGCGCGCCTCACGCAGCAGCACGTGCCGGTCGTCGCCGACGCGTGCCTCGATCGCCCGGTCGACGACCTGGTCCAGGGTGGCGAACGGCTCCTCGGCCTCGAGCGCGCGGGCGATCCGGTCGACCGCCCGCTGCGCGAAGTCCGGCGACATGTCGACGAGGACGAGCCCGGTCACCCGCTCCGGTGCCGTGGCCGCGAGTCGTGCCGACAGGATCGCGCCGAGGGAGTGCCCGACGACGATTCCCGGCGGGACCTCCAGGGCGTCGAGCGCCGCGAGCACGGTCGGCGCCGTCACGGACGCCCCGTAGTCCGCGTCGTCCCGCCATGACGACCGCCCGTGGCCGGGCAGGTCGAGGGCGACCGCCGGCTCGCCGACGGCGAGCGCGGTTTGGTCGAAGCTGTGGGCGTCGATGCCGAGCCCGTGCAGGTAGGTGATCCGGGCCTCCCGGTCGCCCCACCGGATGGCGGACGTCTCCTGCCCGTCGGCGGTGCGGACCGCCTGCCTGGAGGCGCGGAGCGGCTCCGTCACGCCGCTCGCGCGGGCGAGCGTGGCCAGGTCTGCGAATTCGTCGTCGGGGGCATCGGGCACGGAAGCGATCTTCGCACCGTCCGGAGGTCTGGAGACGTTAGGTAAGGCATGCCATACTCGGATCCGTGGCAACCCGGTACCGCGTCTTCTCCGTCCGTGTGGCAGCGGTCACGTCGCTCACCCCGCACTTCGTCCGGGTGACGCTGACGGGCGATGCCCTGGCGGACTTCTCCTCGGTCGGGCTCGACCAGCGGATCAAGGTCGTGCTGCCGCTCGACGGTGTGGGGTTCTCCGAACTGCCCGAGGACGAGGACTGGTACGCCGCCTGGCGTGCGCTGCCGGACGCGGAACGCAACCCACTGCGCACCTACACGGTCCGCTCGTTCCGGCCCGATGCCCGTGAGCTCGACATCGACTTCGTCGCACACGGCGACGCCGGGCCCGCATCACGCTGGGTGTCGTCCTGTCGGGTCGGCGACGAACTCCGGATCGTCGGACCCCGCGTGCCGGAGTCGCCCGAGGACCTGCCGACCGGTGCCGCCGAGTTCGCACCCGGGCACGCGAACCGCATCCTGCTCGCCGGGGACGAGACCGCCGCCCCTGCGATCTGCGCCATCCTCGAGGCGCTCGACGTCTCGACCGTCGGACACGTCTTCATCGAGGTGCCGACCGACGCCGACCGGCTGCCCGTGACCGCGCCCGCCGGGGTCGAGGTCCGTTGGATCGCCCGGAACGGTGCGACCCACGGCGTCCGCATGACCGACCAGGTGCACGCGTGGGCGTCGACGGTCGTCGCCGGTGCTGCACCCGTCGCAGCGGGTCCCGCCTGTGGGGACACCGTCGAGCTGGCGGACGTCGACGTCGACGAGCAGGTCCTCTGGGACGTGCCGGCCACCGAGGAGTCGCGCCCCGTCTACGCCTGGATCGCGGGCGAGGCCGGCTGCGTCAAGGAGCTCCGACGGCACCTGGTGCGCGGGGTCGGCATCGACCGCAAGCAGGTCGCGTTCATGGGGTACTGGCGACACGGCAAGGCCGAGAACTGAACGCCGGAGCCGGACTGCCGACCAGCGTGGTCGGGGTCCCGACGACCGCGCTCGGCGTGCGTGGGCTGACGCTCGCGTACGACGACCGCATCGTGGTGGACGCGCTCGACGTGGACGTCCCCGACGGTGAACTGACCGTCATCGTCGGCCCGAACGCGTGCGGCAAGTCGACGCTGCTGAAGTCGCTCGCACGCACCCTCAAGCCCCGAGCCGGCACCGTGTACCTCGACGGAGCGCCGATCGACTCCTACCGTCCGAAGGCCGTGGCCCGGCGGGTCGGCATGCTGCCGCAGACGCCGATCGCCCCGGACGGCATCACCGTGCGCGACCTGGTGTCCCGCGGGCGGTTCCCGCACCAGGACCTGCTGCACCCGTCGTCCGGGTCCGACCGGCGTGCCGTGCAGGCCGCCCTCGAGCAGACGTCGACGGTGGAGCTGGCGGACCGGAGCGTCGACGAGCTCTCCGGCGGGCAGCGGCAGCGAGTGTGGATCGCGATGGTCCTGGCGCAGGAGACCGACATCGTGCTGCTCGACGAGCCGACGACGTTCCTGGACATCGCCCACCAGTACGACGTGCTCGAGCTGGCGTCCGCGCTGCACGCCGCGGGTCGGACGGTCGTCGCGGTGCTGCACGACCTGAACCAGGCGGCGCGCTACGCCACCCACGTCATCGCGATGCGCCAGGGGTCGATCGTCGCTGCCGGCCCCCCGGCCGCGGTGCTGACGGCCGACCTCGTCGAGGACGTCTTCGGCCTGCCGTGCGTGGTCGTCCCCGACCCCGAGACCGGCACGCCCCTCATC
>NZ_CACSJV010000085.1:0-8067 GCF_902706105.1 Curtobacterium sp. 18060
GTGCCGGGGCGCCCGCTGCTCGGCGGGCCCACGAGTTCGCTCGGTGCGGGGGTCGCGGTGGCCGCTTGTCCGTGGGTCGCTGCGCCGGCGAACGCGGGGGTGGCTGCCGCCGCCAGCAGCGCCGCGGCGAGGACCGCCGTGGCAGAGGCGAGCGCGACGAACCGGCCACGACGACGAGGGCCGTCGCCCCCGACGGCCCGGTCGTCCACGTTGTCCCCTCGCGTGCTCACCGGCTCCATCCCACGTGATGTGCGCCGCTGGGTCAATACACCTCGCGGATGATGTCCCGCATCCGGTCGTGTTCACCCCGCAGCCCGAACGCCCGGTGTGCGTGACTCGGGAATCGCCCGTGAACCCTGGCGGTCGACGCGAGCACTGCGGACGCGTCGGTAGACTTCACGACGGCCGTTCAGGCCACGCAGCACCGCGGATCCGAACGCGAGAAGGAGCACCCACGCATGGACACCGGACTCGTCACGACGCTGATCGTCGTCGGAGTGGTGGTGGTGATCCTGGTCATCATCGGGATCTACCTCTGGGTGACGTACAACTCGCTCGTCACGCTCAAGGTCCGCGTGGACGAGGCCTGGAGCGACATCTCGGTGCAGCTGAAGCGGCGCGCCGACCTGATCCCCACCATCGTCGACACGGTCAAGGGGTACGCCACCCACGAGAAGGCCGTCTTCGACGACGTCACCAAGGCGCGCTCCGAGACGCTGACGGCCGGTGACGCCGGCACGGCCTCCGCGGCCGAGGGACACATGCAGAAGGCGCTGAAGAGCGTGTTCGCGGTCGCCGAGGGGTACCCGCAGCTGCAGTCGAGCCAGAACTTCCTGCAGCTGCAGACCGAACTCGTCGACACCGAGGACAAGATCCAGTCCGCCCGGCGCTTCTACAACGGCGGCGTGCGCGAGCTGAACACGAAGATCCGGGTCTTCCCGAACTCCACGTTCGCCAAGCGACGGGGCTTCGCCGAGGCGACCTTCTTCGAGACCGCCGAGCCGGCAGCCATCGCCGAGCCGCCGCGCGTCCAGTTCTGACCTCAGCCTCGCAGCTGCCGTGTACAGCGCCATCGCGCGGAACAAGCGCAACACCGTCGTCATCGTCCTGGTCTTCCTGCTGATCATCGGCGCGCTCGGGCTCCTGGGCGGCTACCTGGCGGGCAACGTCTCGATCGGCGTCATCGTGCTCGCCGTCGCCCTGGGCTACGCGGTGCTGCAGTACTTCTTCGCCGCTCGGCAGGCGACCGCCATCGCCGGCGGCATCGAGATCGACCGCACCTCCGAACCGCGGCTCTGGCGGACGGTCGAGAACCTCGCGATCTCGACCGGCATGCCGATGCCCCGGGTCTACGTCATCCAGGACCCGTCGCCGAACGCCTTCGCCACCGGGCGCGACCCGGAGCACGCCGTGGTCGCGGCGACGACCGGGCTGCTCCAGATCATGGACGACCAGGAGCTCCAGGGTGTGATGGCCCACGAACTCGGGCACGTCCGCAACTACGACATCCGGGTCTCGACGATGGTGTTCGGGCTGGTGGTCGCCGTCGGCCTGATCGCCGACGTGCTCCTGCGCATCTCGATCTTCAGCGGCCTGTCCGGCGGCCGGAACCGCAACTCGGACAACGGCGGCGGCGCGAACCCGGTGCTGCTCATCGCCGGCATCGTGGCCGTCGTCGTGGCGCCGATCGCCGCGGCGGGCGTGCAGGCCGCGGTGTCCCGGCAGCGCGAGTACCTCGCCGACGCCACCGGTGCGATGACGACCCGTCACCCCGAGGGCCTCGCCCGGGCGCTCGAGAAGCTCGGCGCGTACGGCCGTCCGATGCAGACGCAGAACTCGTCGATGGCCCACCTGTGGATCGCCGACCCGATGCGCCCCGGCGTGATGGACCGGCTGTTCTCGACGCACCCGCCGCTGCCGGACCGCATCGCACGGTTGCGGGCGAACGCCGACCGCTTCTGACGCCGGTCAGGCCTCGACGGCGTCGAGTTGCACCGTGGGCTCCGGGGCATCGGCGTCGTCGACGGCTTCGTGCGGGACCAGCGGGAGGCCGAGCGCCCCGGCGACCGCGGCCGCAGCCGTGCCCCGATCCGTGACCTCGACCTCGTCGAGTCCCTGCCAGGCGGCGGTGCGTCGGAGGGTCTCGGCCAGCCGCTCGGCATCGAGGTGCTCGCCGGGCTCCTGCCACGCGGTCCGGACCCGCAGCACGCCACGCTGCCGGTCGCTCTTCAGGTCGACCCGGCCGACGAGGCGGTCGTCCTGCAGCACGGGCAGCACGTAGTACCCGAACACCCGCTTCGGGGCCGGTGTGTAGATCTCGATCCGGTAGTGGAACCCGTACATCCGCTCCGCCCGTCGGCGGAACCACACGACCGGGTCGAACGGGCTGAGCACCGCGTCGGCGGTCAACTGCCGGGGCACCCGGGCATCGGGGTGGAGCCAGGCCCGCTCACCCCAGCCCTCGACCCGCACGGGCAGGAGCTCGCCGGCAGCGGTGAGCTCCGCGATGGCGCCGGCGGTGTCGTCCGACCGCAGTCGGTAGTAGTCGGCGATGTCCGCTCGGGTGCCGACGCCGAGGGCGCGGGTGGCGTGCCGGACGAGTTCGAGCACGGCGGCAGCGCGCGGCGGGGCCGTCTCGAGGAACCCGGCCGGCAGGACCTGCTCGGGCAGGGCGTACACGCGCTCGAAGCCCGACCGTCCGGCGCTCACGGCCTCGCCCCAGCGGAACATCTGCTCGAGCCCGAGTTTCACGTCGCTCCAGCCCCACCACGGACCACGGCGGACGTTCGACTCGTGCTCGACCGCGCTGGCCCGCATCGGCCCCTCGGCACGCAGGAGCGCGTGCAGCTCGCGTCGGACCCCGGCGGTGCGGGTGACGCCGTCGATCCTGGTCGGACCGGCGTCGCGGTCCCGCAGGGCGTCCATCCGCCAGCGGAACAGCCGCAGGTCGTCGCGCGGGATGAGGGCGGCCTCGTGCGCCCAGTACTCCGTGTAGGGCCCGGACCGGCCGAGGGTCAGTCGGTCGAGCGTGGATCGGTCGTACGCCCCCAGCCGTGCGAAGAGCGGCAGGTAGTGGCTGCGCTCGAACACGTTGACCGAGTCGATCTGCAGCAGCCCGAGTCGGGCGAACGCAGCGTTCACCGCACGCGTCGAGACCGCCGTCGCCGGTGGTCGACCGAACCCCTGCGCGGCGAGTGCGACGCGGCGGGCTTCGGCGGCGGAGAGCGAGGACCTGACCATGCGCCGACGCTACCGAACCCCGCCGACAGCGCGGCGTCGGAACGTATGCCGTATCTGGAACGTGAGGACGTGTGGATCGCTAGGATCGGCCCATGGCCTGGGGAAAGAAGACACCGCACGCGGATCCCGTCGTCGTCGATGACGCGGTGCCGCCCGGCATGCGGATCGCCGGTGCGTGGTCGTGGCGGATCCTCGTCGTGGTCGGCGTCGTCGCGGTGGTCATCTACCTGGTCACGCTGTTCAGCGAGATCCTCATCCCGTTCCTCATCGGCATCGTCGTCGCCGCGCTCCTGGTCCCGCTGTCGAACTGGATGCAGCGCCACCACGTGCCGAAGTGGCTCGCCGTCATCGTCAGCCTGGTCGGTGGGCTCGCCGCCGTCGGGGCGCTCATCTGGCTCGTCGTCGACCAGATCGCCGCCGCCTACCCGTCGCTCCGCGACCGAACCCTGTCGCAGTACGACAACATCCGCGACTTCGTGCTCAGCTCCGGGCTCGGGATCAGCCAGAAGGACCTGAACTCCTACCTCAACCAGGCGACCGACTGGCTGCAGAGCAACTCCGGCTCGATCCTGTCCGGTGTGGCCAGTGCGGGGTCTTCGCTGACGCACATCCTCACCGGCCTGTTCATCGTCATCTTCACGGTGATCTTCCTGCTCATCGACGGCAAGAACGTCTGGCGCTGGACGGTCCGGCTCTTCCCGAAGAACGCCCGCAGCGCGATCGACGGCGCCGGCGTCGCCGGCTGGACGACGTTGACGAGCTTCATCCGGGTGCAGATCTTCGTCGCGTTCGTCGACGCCGTCGGCATCGGCCTCGGTGCGTTCTTCCTGCAGCTGCCCCTCGTCGTGCCGATCGCGGTCTTCGTGTTCCTCGGGTCGTTCATCCCGGTCGTCGGTGCGATCGTCACCGGGTTCCTGGCGGTGTTCGTCGCCCTGGTCTTCAACGGCCCGGTCGCGGCGGTCGTCATGCTCGGCGTGATCCTGGTCGTGCAGCAGGTCGAGGGACACATCCTGCAGCCGCTCGTCATGGGCAGCGCCGTCAAGGTGCACCCGCTCGCCGTCGTCCTCGGGGTCACGGCCGCGTCGGGTCTCGCGGGCATCGCGGGCGCGTTCTTCGCCGTCCCGCTCATCGCCACCGTCAACTCCATGGTCACGACCATCTCGAGCGGACGCTGGAAGACGATGGACTCCGACCACGTGCTCGAAGCCAAGCAGGAGGCGCACGACGAGAACGTCCGGACCAAGCGCCGGCGCAAGATCCTCAAACTGCGCAAGCGCCGTGGCGACGTCCCGAAGCCGGGCACCGACGAGCAGCCGACCGCGGTCAAGGGGACGGCAGGCTGACGCTGAACGATCCCTCGTGTCACGGGTTCGCCGCGGACGCCCGGAACGACGATGATGGGGGAGTGACCGACACCAGCGCCTCCCAGCACACGCTCGCCGCGATCCCCACGCTCGCGGACATCGAGACGGCGCGGGAGACCATCTCGGGCGTCGCGCGCGTCACCCCGATGGAGACCTCGCAGTTCCTGGCCGAGGTGCTCGGTTCACCCGTGCACCTGAAGTGCGAGAACCTGCAGCGCACCGGTGCGTACAAGGTCCGCGGCGCCTACAACCGCCTGTCGACCCTGTCCGAGGAACAGCGCGCCAAGGGCGTCGTCGCGGCCAGCGCCGGCAACCACGCCCAGGGCGTCGCCCTCGCCGCCCGCGAGCTCGGCATCCCGGCGACGATCTTCACCCCGGTCGGTGTCGCGCTGCCGAAGCTGCAGGCCACCCGCCACTACGGCGCCGAGGTCGTCCTGCGTGGCCATTCGGTGGAGGAAGCCCTGAGCGCCGCCAAGGACTTCGCCGCGCACACCGGCGCGGTCTTCATCCCGCCGTTCGACCACCCCGCCGTCATCGCCGGCCAGGGAACGCTCGGCCTCGAGATCATCGACCAGGTGCCCGACGTGGACACCGTCGTCGTGCCGATCGGCGGCGGCGGGGTCATCTCCGGCATCGCCCTCGCGGTCAAGGGCATGGCCGAGCGGCTCGGACGACCGATCAAGGTCATCGGGGTGCAGGCCGAGAACGCTGCTGCGTACCCGTCGTCGATCCGCGCCGGCGAGCCCGTCACCATCACGACGACACCGACGATCGCCGACGGCATCGCGGTCGCCCGCCCCGGCGACCTGAACTTCCCGATCATCCGCGACCTGGTCGACGACATCGTCACGGTCTCCGACGACGACACTGCCCGCGCCCTGCTCGTGCTGCTCGAGCGTGCGAAGCTCGTGGTCGAGGCCGCCGGAGCCGTCGGTGTCGCCGCGATCATGTCCGGCGCGGTCCGCGACACCGGGCGCACCGTCGTGCTGTTGAGCGGCGGCAACATCGACCCGCTCATGATGGAGCGCGTGATCACCCGCGGTCTGGTCGCCGCGTCGCGTTACATCGGCATCCGCATCATGCTGCCGGACCGTCCCGGCCAGCTCGCCCGGGTCGCCCAGGTGATCTCGGACGCCGGCGCGAACGTGGTCGAGGTCCTGCACACCCGCCACGGACAGGGCCTGGTCATCAACGAAGTGGCCCTCGACCTGTCGATCGAGGCGCGTGGCCCCGAGCACGCGCAGGAGGTCATCCAGCGCCTGCACGAGGTCGGCTTCCGCCCGGAGCTCCTCGAGCACTAGCCCTGCGACGATCCACGAGTCGTTCGACGCGTGTCCTGTCGGATCCGTGGTGCGCCTCGGCGAGCGGGGCCGTGGACGCGACCAGCGGACAGACGGGAGGCCCGTGGCGGTGTCGCCCCGGGCCTCCTGTCCGTCTGTGGTGCTGCTTACGGCTCGTAGCGCTCGATCTTGACGACCTCGACCGCGATCTCCTTGCCGTTCGGCGCCGTGTAGGTGGCCTTGTCGCCGGCCTTGAGGCCGACGATCGCCGCGCCGACGGGGCTGACCGGGCTGTAGACCGTCAGGTCGGAGCCCTCGGCGACGATCTCGCGGCTGCCGACCAGGAACGTCGACTCGTCGCCTGCGATGACCGCGGTGACGACGGTGCCGGGCTCGACCGTGCCGTCGAAGACCGCTTCGCTGACGGTCGCGTGCTTGAGGAGGTTCGTGAGGACGCGGATGCGCGCCTCGATCTTGCCCTGCTCGTCCTTGGCGGCGTGGTAGCCGCCGTTCTCCTTGAGGTCGCCCTCTTCGCGAGCGGCCTCGATGCGGCGCGCGATCTCGGCACGGCCCTCGCCGCTCAGCTCGTCGAGCTCCGCCTGGAGACGGTCGTGCGCCTCCTGGGTCAGCCAGGTGACCTGCGTGTCGTTGCTCATCTTCTGTCCCTTCGACCATGAAAAACGAGACCGGCCGAGTGGTCGGTCTCGAGAGGCGAATCAGGACAGTCTAGGGAATCCAGCAGTCGTGGATCAAGCCGGTGACGCCACGGGTCGTGGTCGTCACCTCGGTGCTGACACTGCGGGTGCGCTGCTCGGACGGGGCGAGGGTGATCTCCTTCCAGCCCACGATCGAGTAGCTCTTGTCGAGGACCTGGACGGCGCACTTCGCCCGGACGCCCGGGTCGACGGAGACCTGCGAGTGCACGACCGTGCTGTGCTGGGAGAGGACCTCGTACCCCACGACGTCGTCGGTCAGGCCGCGGTCGGACTGGTCGAGACCCGCCCAGATCACCCAGGCGGCGAAGACCACGACTACGGCGATGGCGGCGGTGATCGCGACGGCCTTGCTGCGGCGCGCGCGGGCCGGGGTGCGGCCGTAGCGGTCGTCGAGGGTGGCAGTGTGGTGCTGTTCGGACAGTTCGGGGCTCCCGGGGTGATTATCCTGATCCCAGGGTAGTTCACGCGTCGCTGTGCACTTCCCGTCCTCGCTCGTCCTCCGCTCGCCCACGCTCACCCACGTGAGGAAGTCCCGTGCCGTACCGCTTGCTGGCCGTCCACGCCCACCCCGACGACGAGTCGAGCAAGGGGGCGGCGACCGCGGCGAAGTACGTGGCCGAGGGGCACGAGGTGCTGGTCGTCTCCTGCACCGGGGGCGAGGCCGGCGACATCCTCAACGACCAGCTCGGCGAGCCCGCGACGAGCCGTGCGCACCGCGACATGGCCGGGTACCGCCGTGGTGAGATGGCCGCCGCGCAGGCAGCCCTCGGCATCGACCACCTGTGGCTCGGCTACCACGACTCCGGACTGCCCGACGCCGAGAAGGGCGAGACCGTCCGACCCGGTACGTTCTCGACCGTGCCGCTCGAGTACAGCACCGAGGCGCTCGTCCGGGTGATCCGCCGGTTCCGTCCGCACGTGCTCGTCACCTACGACGAGAACGGCGGCTACCCGCACCCCGACCACATCCGCACGCACGAGGTGTCCGTCGCCGCCTGGACGGCAGCGGCCGACCCCGCTGCGTACCCCGCGGCCGGCGAACCGTGGTCGATCGCCAAGCTCTACTACGAGCGCACGATGAACCCGCGCCGCTTCCGGACGATCTTCGAGGCGCTGCAGGACCGCGACCCGGACAGCCCCGCGATCGAGCAGCTGCGCGAGTGGGTCGAGCGGTTCGCCGACCGGCCCGACCTCGCGACCACGCACGTCGACGTGCACGAGTACTTCGACCAGCGCGACGCGGCGCTCCGCGCCCACGCCAGCCAGGTGGCACCGGACAGTGCGTTCTTCTACTGGCCGAACGACCTCCTGGCCACGGTGTGGCCGACCGAGGACTACCAGCTCGTGGAGGCCCGCGTGCCGACCGAGCTCCCGGAGACCGATCTGTTCGCCGGGATCCCTGCCGACAAGGAACCGACCCCGTGAGCTCCATCGCGGCGGCACTCGCCGCCACCCCCACCCCCAGTC
>NZ_CACSJV010000086.1:0-7065 GCF_902706105.1 Curtobacterium sp. 18060
GCGCGGGGCGGGGCGGCACGCCGTGCGCTGGTCCTCGGGGTTCCACAACATGCCGCGCGCTGACCGTCGAGGTTCCACAACACGCGCGATCGCACGCCGAGATGCGCAGATCTCGGAACCCCACGAGCGGGCGCGGAGGCGGGTGCCCCGCCGAAGCGGGGCGCCCGTGCGCGCCCCCGCAGGGGCATTGCGCGCCCCCGCAGGGGCATTGCGCCCCGAAGAGCCGGGGCGCGATGCCCGTGAGCGGGCGCGAACCCGACGCGCCACTCCCGCGGGCGCGGCGCGGCGCGGCACAGCACGGCGCGGCGCAGGGGCTAGGCGGGAGCGGTCAGCCAGCGGAACGGGATGGTGATCGTCACCTCGGTGCCGCTGCCGGTCAGGGTGTGCCAGTCGATCGTGCCGCCGAGCTCGCCCTGGATGAGCGTGCGGACGATCTGGGTGCCGAGACCCGACCCGACCTTCCCCTCGGGCAGACCCACGCCGTTGTCACGGACCTCGATCTCCAGGTGGTCGTCGAACCGGCGGGCGACGATCTCGACCTCACCGTCGCGCCCGTCCAGCCCGTGCTCGACGGCGTTCGTGACGAGCTCGGTGAGCCCGAGTGCGAGCGGCGTGGCAGCCTCGGACGGCAGCACCCCGAACTCGCCGGTCTTCTTCGGGTGCACGGTCGTGTTGTGCGACGCGGCGACCTCGGTGACGAGCTTGAGCACCGAGTCGAAGACGTCGTCGAAGTCGACCGTCTGGCTCAGGCCGCTCGACAGCGTGTCGTGCACGACCGCGATGGCTGCCACGCGGCGCATGGCGTTCTGCAGCGAGGTCCGTGCCTCGTCGGAGTGCGTCCGACGAGCCTGGATGCGCAGCAACGACGCCACCGTCTGCAGGTTGTTCTTGACGCGGTGGTGGATCTCGCGGATCGTCGCGTCCTTGGTGATGAGCTCGCGCTCCTGGTGCCGGAGCTCGGACACGTCGCGGCAGAGCACGATCGCACCGATGCGGTCGCCGTGGTCGCGGAGCGGGATCGACCGCAGCGACACCGTCACGCCCTTCGACTCGATGTCGGCCCGCCATGGAGCGCGACCGGTGACCACGAGGGGCAGTGACTCGTCGACGTCGAGCTGCGCGCCGATGAGCTCCGTGGTGACCTCGGCGAGGGACTTCCGCTCGAGCTCCCCCTCGAAGCCCATCCGGTTGAAGGCGCTCAGGCCGTTCGGGCTGGCGAAGGTGACGATGCCGGCGGTGTCGAGGCGCAGCAGACCGTCACTGGCGCGCGGGGCGCCGCGGCGCGGACCAGCCGGGGCACCGAGGTCGGGGAAGTCGCCCGTCGCGATCATGCCGAACAGGTCGTTCGCACTCGCGGTGAAGTTCAGTTCCTGACGGCTCGGCGTCCGCATCTCGTCCTGGTTGGAGTGGCGCGTGACGACGGCGATCGGCCGCTCGGTGGTCTCCGCGCTCTTGGCACTGAGGCGCCGCAGCACCGGGATCGCACGGACCCGGGTGGGGGTGTCCTCGTACCAGTCGGGCTCGGCGGAGTCGACGACGCGGGCGCCGGCGAAGCTCTCGGTCACCTGCCCGCGCCACTCCTCGCGGATCTCCTGCCCGACGATGTCGCGGTAGAACAGCGTGGCGGCGGAGCTCGGTCGGGCGTGTGCAACGGCGACGAACGAGCCGTCCTCGGCAGTCGGCACCCACAGCACCATGTCGGCGAAGGACAGGTCGGCGAGGAGCTGCCAGTCCCCCACGAGCAGGTGGAGCCACTCCACGTCGGCTTCGGAGGAACGGCCTTGCGCGAGGACGAGGTCACTGAGGGTCGACACCCAGCCAGTCTAGGTGCGCCGACTTGTGGAGAACGTCGTCCTCTCCACAGGCCCAGCAGCTTTGTATTTCTCATGTCGCACGCCCCATACGCTCGCTCCAGCAACGGAAGGGGCAGGGGTGGCGGAGCAGGCACGCCGGATCGACCACACGACGACGACGGCACACTCGCCGCCACTGACGATCGTCGAACCGCAACCGGTCGAGGAACCGGCGAGCGGCCCTCCGGACCCGGCGGACACCGCACGCGCCCTGGGACTGTGCGTCGCCGAGGTCCTGACCGGGGCCCGCGACGTCGACAGCATCGCCCGCTGGATCACCGACGACGTGCACCGACACCTGCAGCAACGTGCAGCCGTGGCCGCGCACGCCCGCTCAGTGCGCCGACGGTCTCGGAGCCGAGCGGTGCTGCGGGTCGGCAGCGTGCTCGTCTGCCGACCGGCGGACGGCGTCGCCGAGGCGACCGTCGTCGTGCACACACGCAGTCATGCACGCGCCGTGGCGATGCGGTTGGAGACGCGGGACGGCAGGTGGCGGGCGACCGCGATCGGCGTCCTGTAGGTGCCTGACGCGGACGGGAGGCCCGTGGCGGTGTCGCCACGGGCCTCCCGTCCGTCGTCGGTGCGCGTGGTGCGCTTGGTGAGCAGGAATGGTCGGGTCCCGACGCGGGACCCGACCATTCCTGCTCACGATGCGCTCGCGCGCACGCGGACTACTTCTTCGACGCCTGACGACGCTCGGCACGGTTGCCGGCCGCGGCAGCCTGGCCGGAGGCCGTGGCTGCGTTGCCGAACGCGGAGCCCTGCTCGGGCTCGGCAGCTGCCTCGGCCTCGGCCTGGGCCTGCTGCGCACGCGCCGTGGCGGCCTGCTCGAGGCGGCCCTTCTCGTCGCGCACCTCGACCTCGCCGTCGATCGACGGTGCCGAGTACTCGAGGCCGGAGACCTCGTCCTCGCCGAGACCCTTGGCCTCGATGACGGCGTTCTCGCCGTCGGACTGCACCTGGACCTCGAGGTTGAACAGGTAGCCGACCGACTCTTCGCGGATCTGGCCCATCATCGTCTGGAACAGCGCGTAGCCCTCGCGCTGGTACTCGACGAGCGGGTCACGCTGCGCCATCGCGCGGAGGCCGATGCCGTCCTTGAGGTAGTCCATCTCGTACAGGTGGTCGCGCCAGCGGCGGTCGATCACCGACAGGACGACACGACGCTCGAGCTCGCGCATCGCCTCGTCGCCGAGGAGCTCCTCACGCGTGGAGTACGCCAGCTTGGCGTCGGAGAGGATCTCGCGGCCGAGGAAGTCGCGCGACGCCTTGCCCTTCGAGCCGGCTTCGGTGATGACCTCGTCGATGGAGATCGAGATCGGGTAGAGCGTGCCGAGCTCGGTCCACATGGCGTCGAGGTCCCAGTCGTCCGGCGAGCCCTCACCGGTGTGGGTGTCGATCACGTCGTCGATGACGGCCTTGAGGAACGACTGCGCGCGGTCGTGCAGGTCGTCGCCCTCGAGGATGTGGCGGCGGTCGCTGTAGATCGCCTCGCGCTGCCGGTTCAGGACGTCGTCGTACTTCAGGACGTTCTTGCGGATCTCGGCGTTCCGGCCCTCGACCTGTGCCTGGGCGGAACGGATCGCGCGGCCGACGAGCTTGTTCTCGATCGCCAGGTCGTCCGGCACGTTCGAGCGGCCCATGAGGCTCTCGGCGGCACCGGAGTTGAACAGGCGCATGAGGTCGTCGGTGAGCGACAGGTAGAAGCGGCTCTCGCCCGGGTCACCCTGACGACCGGAACGACCGCGCAGCTGGTTGTCGATGCGGCGCGACTCGTGGCGCTCGGTGCCCAGGACGTAGAGCCCACCGGCCTCGCGGACCTTGTCGCCCTCGACCTCGACCTCAGCCTTGACGCGGGCGAAGACCTCGTCCCACTCGGCTTCGTACTCGTCGGGGGTCTCGGTCGGCGACAGGCCCTTGGCGTGCATCTCCTGCACCGCCAGGAACTCGGAGTTGCCGCCGAGCATGATGTCGGTGCCTCGGCCGGCCATGTTCGTCGCGACGGTGACGGCGCCGAGGCGACCGGCCTGGGCGACGATCGCGGCTTCACGCGCGTGGTTCTTCGCGTTGAGGACCTCGTGCTTCACGCCCTTCTTGGCGAGGAGCTTCGACAGGTACTCGGACTTCTCGACGCTCGTGGTGCCGACGAGGACGGGCTGGCCCTGCTCGTGGCGCTCGGCGATGTCCTCGGCGACCTGCTCGAACTTGGACTTCTCGTTCTTGTAGACCAGGTCGGTCTGGTCGATGCGCTGCATCGGCTTGTTCGTCGGGATCGGGACCACGCCGAGCTTGTAGGTCGACATGAACTCGGCCGCTTCGGTCTCGGCGGTACCGGTCATGCCGGAGAGCTTCTGGTACAGCCGGAAGTAGTTCTGCAGCGTGACCGTGGCGAGGGTCTGGTTCTCCGCCTTGACCTCGACGTTCTCCTTCGCCTCGATCGCCTGGTGGATGCCCTCGTTGTAGCGACGGCCCATCAGGATGCGGCCGGTGTGCTCGTCGACGATGAGCACCTCGCCGTTCATCACGACGTAGTCCTTGTCGCGCTTGAACAGGGCGACGGCCTTGATGGAGTTGTTGAGGAACGAGATGAGCGGGGTGTTCGCCGACTCGTACAGGTTGTCGATGCCGAGGTAGTCCTCGACCTTCTCGATGCCGGGCTCGAGCACGCCGACGGTGCGCTTCTTCTCGTCGACCTCGTAGTCCTCGCCCGGGGTCAGGCGCTTGGCGATCGAGGCGAACTCCGTGAACCACCGGTTGGCCTCGCCCGAGGACGGGCCGGAGATGATGAGCGGCGTGCGGGCCTCGTCGATGAGGATCGAGTCGACCTCGTCGACGACGGCGAAGAAGTGGCCGCGCTGCACCATGTCGGAGGCCTGCCACGCCATGTTGTCGCGCAGGTAGTCGAAGCCGAACTCGTTGTTCGTGCCGTAGGTGATGTCCGCGGCGTACTGCTCGCGGCGCTCGGCCGGCGTCTGGTTGGCGATGATGCAGCCGGTCGTCATGCCGAGGGCGCGGAAGACGCGACCCATGATCTCGGACTGGTACGACGCCAGGTAGTCGTTGACCGTGATGACGTGGACGCCGCGCGACGGAATCGCGTTGAGGTAGGCCGCCGTCGTCGCGACGAGGGTCTTGCCCTCACCGGTCTTCATCTCGGCGATGTTGCCGAGGTGCAGGGCCGCCCCGCCCATGAGCTGCACGTCGAAGTGCCGCATGCCGAGGGTGCGCTTCGCTGCTTCCCGCACGGCGGCGAACGCCTCGGGGAGCAGGTCGTCGAGGGTCTCGCCGTTGGCGTACCGCTCGCGCAGCTCCTTCGTCTCGTCCTGGAGTTCCTCGTCGGTGAGGCTCGAGAAGTCGTCCTCGAGGTCGTTGATCGCCGAGGCGTACGCCTTCAGCCGGCGGACGGTGCGTCCTTCGCCGATGCGGAGGACCTTCTCCAGCACGTTTGCCACGTGAGCTCCTTACGGGGTCGTCGTGCGCGACCTGCGCGCCCGATCGACCAGTCATGCTAGCAACCCCCCGGTGCCGTGCGCTGTGAGGGGTGTGGGTGTGGGGGCAGCGGTGTGCGCGGCCCGCGAACGGACCGCGCACACACGGGTCGGACGGTGTCCGCAGCGATCGCGTCAGGCGAGCGCGGCGGCCGGCTCGGCGTCCACCGACGCCGCGGCACCGGTCTGGTCGTCGATGCCGATCACGCCGTAGTCCCAGCCCTTGCGTCGGTAGACGACGCTCGGGCGGTGGGTCTCGGCGTCCACGAACAGGTAGAAGTCGTGTCCGACGAGCTCCATGAAGTACAGGGCGTCGTCGACGGTCATCGGCGCGGCCTCGAAGACCTTGTGCCGGATGACCACGGGGCTGTAGACCTCGTCGTCCTCGTCCTCCGGTGCGTCGGCATCGACGACCGGGACCGCGCCGGTGGCCACGTCCTCGATGAGGCGGCCGTCAGCGGGGACCACCCCCATGCCGTCGAAGCCACTGCCTGCGGCCTCGGCCACCGAGGTCGGGCGGTGACGACCGCGGTGCACCTTGCGCCGGTCACGAGCACGACGCAGCCGTTCCATGATGCGGGCGAAGGCGAGGTCGAAGGCGGCGTACTTGTCGGACGCAGCGGACTCCGCCCGCACGAGGGGCCCGGGACCGATGAGCGTCAACTCGATGCGGTCCTCGCCCTGGCTGCCGCCCGACTTCTCGTGGTGGCGGCTGATGCGCACCTCGAAGGCGAGCGCACGGTCAGCGAGCACGTCGATCTTCTCGGACTTCTGTTCGACGTAGGTGCGGAATCGGTCGGTGACCCCGACGTTCCGGCCTGTGATCGTCACGTCCATGTCGCGGCTCCCATCGAGCTTCGGCGCGTCGCCTCCATCCGGCGAACCCGAACGCCTTGCCGCGAGGCTAGACCCGCCGCAGGTCCCGCGTCACGGTGCGTCGGCGAGTCTGCCGGACACCCACCGGACGCACAGCGGTCACCCGGTGTTCACCGAGCCGTCAGTCCTCGACGCTCGCGACGGCCACGCACCGGACGACCCGGCCGCCCGCGGCGCGGACCGCCCGCACCCCCTCGGCCATCGTGACGCCGGTCGTCACGACGTCGTCCACGAGCACCACGTCCCGCCCGTCGACCCCGCACGCCCGCAGAGTGCCGACGGTCGCGGCGACCCGCTCGATCGCCGTCCGTTCCTTCTGCCCCGGCCCCGCGCTCGCCGCTCCGCCCCGGACCCGCACCCGTCGGAGCCGCCCGGTGCCACGGACGCCGCCGCGGGCGAGCAGCAGCACCACGGGGTCGAACCCCCGACGCCGTGCCCCCGCCCGCGACGGCGGGACCCGCAGCACGACGGTGTCCACGGGTGCCTCGGCGATCGCGGCACGCACGAGCGAGCCGAAGCGAGCGCCGAGCGGTCGTGCGACGTCCACCCGACCGCGGAGCTTCAGCTCGAGCAGCAGGGTCCGGACGAGTCCCTCGTACTCGAAGGCGGCGTCGAGCCGCACGCCCGCGACGAGTCGGACCCGACGCGGGCGTACGGCCAGGGCGGCGCGGCAGGCCCGGCAGAGCGCACGGTCGGGGCGTCCGCAGCCCAGGCAGTCCACCGGCAGGAACAGGCCGAGCACTGCGAGCGCGGCATCGCGCCACGTCGTGGGCGGGTCCTCGGTGCGCATGCGACGAGTGTGGTGGCGACCGGACGGCGGTCGTGGGCCGACCGTGCGGACGGTGGAC
>NZ_CACSJV010000087.1:0-5444 GCF_902706105.1 Curtobacterium sp. 18060
CAATTCCTTTTGGATTGAAGATTGTCAGTAGACAGTCAACAGTCAGAATCAACTCGGTCTGATGCCTTCGGGTGTTGGGTCTGTATTTTTTTACGGAGAGTTTGATCCTGGCTCAGGACGAACGCTGGCGGCGTGCTTAACACATGCAAGTCGAACGATGATGCCCAGCTTGCTGGGTGGATTAGTGGCGAACGGGTGAGTAACACGTGAGTAACCTGCCCCTGACTCTGGGATAAGCGTTGGAAACGACGTCTAATACTGGATATGACTACCGGCCGCATGGTCTGGTGGTGGAAAGATTTTTTGGTTGGGGATGGACTCGCGGCCTATCAGCTTGTTGGTGAGGTAATGGCTCACCAAGGCGACGACGGGTAGCCGGCCTGAGAGGGTGACCGGCCACACTGGGACTGAGACACGGCCCAGACTCCTACGGGAGGCAGCAGTGGGGAATATTGCACAATGGGCGAAAGCCTGATGCAGCAACGCCGCGTGAGGGATGACGGCCTTCGGGTTGTAAACCTCTTTTAGTAGGGAAGAAGCGAAAGTGACGGTACCTGCAGAAAAAGCACCGGCTAACTACGTGCCAGCAGCCGCGGTAATACGTAGGGTGCAAGCGTTGTCCGGAATTATTGGGCGTAAAGAGCTCGTAGGCGGTTTGTCGCGTCTGCTGTGAAATCCCGAGGCTCAACCTCGGGCTTGCAGTGGGTACGGGCAGACTAGAGTGCGGTAGGGGAGATTGGAATTCCTGGTGTAGCGGTGGAATGCGCAGATATCAGGAGGAACACCGATGGCGAAGGCAGATCTCTGGGCCGTAACTGACGCTGAGGAGCGAAAGCATGGGGAGCGAACAGGATTAGATACCCTGGTAGTCCATGCCGTAAACGTTGGGCGCTAGATGTAGGGACCTTTCCACGGTTTCTGTGTCGTAGCTAACGCATTAAGCGCCCCGCCTGGGGAGTACGGCCGCAAGGCTAAAACTCAAAGGAATTGACGGGGGCCCGCACAAGCGGCGGAGCATGCGGATTAATTCGATGCAACGCGAAGAACCTTACCAAGGCTTGACATACACCGGAAACGGCCAGAGATGGTCGCCCCCTTGTGGTCGGTGTACAGGTGGTGCATGGTTGTCGTCAGCTCGTGTCGTGAGATGTTGGGTTAAGTCCCGCAACGAGCGCAACCCTCGTTCTATGTTGCCAGCGGGTTATGCCGGGGACTCATAGGAGACTGCCGGGGTCAACTCGGAGGAAGGTGGGGATGACGTCAAATCATCATGCCCCTTATGTCTTGGGCTTCACGCATGCTACAATGGCCGGTACAAAGGGCTGCGATACCGTAAGGTGGAGCGAATCCCAAAAAGCCGGTCTCAGTTCGGATTGAGGTCTGCAACTCGACCTCATGAAGTCGGAGTCGCTAGTAATCGCAGATCAGCAACGCTGCGGTGAATACGTTCCCGGGCCTTGTACACACCGCCCGTCAAGTCATGAAAGTCGGTAACACCCGAAGCCGGTGGCCTAACCCTTGTGGAAGGAGCCGTCGAAGGTGGGATCGGTGATTAGGACTAAGTCGTAACAAGGTAGCCGTACCGGAAGGTGCGGCTGGATCACCTCCTTTCTAAGGAGCATCTGGCCTCGTGTGCCCTTCGGGGTGGGCGTGGTCCAGGCGCCTGATTCGGACCGAACGTGTCCGACGGGTAGCTCATGGGTGGAACATTGACAGTGCAGTTGGGAGTGATGCTTCCGACCTCAGTACGCTCTGCTTGCAGGGTTGGGACGGGTGGGGGTGGAGCGCTCAGCTGGTGCACGTTGTTGGGTCCTGAGGGACCAGGCTTCCTGCTGCCGTGAGAGTGGGTTGCAGGGGTTGGGCCTACGGGTCCTTCGCCGGGCCGCATGAAGCACTGTCACTGGACGGTGGGGAGTGTGGTGCCGATCGTATGTTGAGAACTACACAGTGGACGCGAGCATCTTTGATTCGCGTCATCCAATCGATCGGGCACTTTTGGTCTTCGGGTTGTGGGTGATGACGGATCGCAATTTTAATCTTTGTGGTCAAGTTTCTAAGAGCAAACGGTGGATGCCTTGGCATCTGGAGCCGAAGAAGGACGTAGAAATCTGCGATAAGCCTCGGGGAGCTGATAATCGAGCCCTGATCCGAGGATTTCCGAATGGGGAAACCCCGCTGGGCGCTTTTGTGACCTGGTGACTCCCGCCTGAATATATAGGGCGGGTAGAGGGAACGTGGGGAAGTGAAACATCTCAGTACCCACAGGAAGAGAAAACAACATGTGATTCCGTGAGTAGTGGCGAGCGAAAGCGGATGAGGCTAAACCGATCATGTGTGATAGCCGGCGGGCGTTGCATGGTCGGGGTTGTGGGACACGTCACTCAGTTCTGCCGGACTGGGGCGGTTACAGCGCATCATAGTCGAACCGGTTTGAAAGCCGGGCCGTAGTGGGTGCCAGCCCCGTAGACGAAATGGTGTTATGGCCGGATGTGTATCCCAAGTAGCACGGGGCCCGAGAAATCCCGTGTGAATCTGTCAGGACCACCTGATAAGCCTAAATACTCCCAGATGACCGATAGCGGACAAGTACCGTGAGGGAAAGGTGAAAAGTACCCCGGGAGGGGAGTGAAATAGTACCTGAAACCGTTTGCTTACAAACCGTCGGAGCCTCCTTAGTAGGGGTGACGGCGTGCCTTTTGAAGAATGAGCCTGCGAGTTAGTGATATGTGGCGAGGTTAACCCGTGTGGGGCAGCCGTAGCGAAAGCGAGTCTGAATAGGGCGTTTGAGTCGCATGTTCTAGACCCGAAGCGAAGTGATCTATCCATGGCCAGGTTGAAGCGACGGTAAGACGTCGTGGAGGACCGAACCCACTTCAGTTGAAAATGGAGGGGATGAGCTGTGGATAGGGGTGAAAGGCCAATCAAACTTCGTGATAGCTGGTTCTCTCCGAAATGCATTTAGGTGCAGCGTTGCGTGTTTCTCGCCGGAGGTAGAGCTACTGGATGGCCGATGGGCCTCAACAGGTTACTGACGTCAGCCAAACTCCGAATGCCGGTGAGTGAGAGCGCAGCAGTGAGACGGTGGGGGATAAGCTTCATCGTCGAGAGGGAAACAACCCAGACTACCAACTAAGGTCCCTAAGCGTGTGCTAAGTGGGAAAGGATGTGGAGTTGCATAGACAACCAGGAGGTTGGCTTAGAAGCAGCCACCCTTGAAAGAGTGCGTAATAGCTCACTGGTCAAGTGATTCCGCGCCGACAATGTAACGGGGCTCAAGCACACCACCGAAGTTGTAGATTTCGCACACTCGACAAGCCTTCGTGGTTCAGTCGTGCGGAGTGGTAGGAGAGCGTCGTGTGGCGAGTGAAGCGGCGGAGTGATCCAGCCGTGGACGCTACACGAGTGAGAATGCAGGCATGAGTAGCGAAAGACGGGTGAGAAACCCGTCCTCCGAAAGACCAAGGGTTCCAGGGCCAGGTTAATCCGCCCTGGGTAAGTCGGGACCTAAGGCGAGGCCGACAGGCGTAGTCGATGGACAACGGGTTGATATTCCCGTACCGGCGAACAACCGCCCAAGCTAATCCAGTGGTGCTAAGAGTCCTAACCCGGAACAACCGGATCCCTTCGGGGTGATGGTGGCCGGTCTAACGCTCGACCCCATGCTGGTGCGGTTAGCGTATGAACAGGTGTGACGCAGGAAGGTAGCTGAGCCAGGCGATGGTATCCGTAAGGTGAACCTGGTGTAAGGATGTAGGGCTGACGATAGGCAAATCCGTCGTCTGTGTGCCTGAGATCCGACGCGTACCCGTAAGGGGAAATCAGTGATCCTATGCTGCCGAGAAAAGCATCGACGCGAGGTTGCAGCCGCCCGTACCCGAAACCGACTCAGGTGGTCAGGTAGAGAATACCAAGGAGATCGAGAGAATCGTGGTTAAGGAACTCGGCAAAATGCCCCCGTAACTTCGGGAGAAGGGGGGCCGGACACGTGACCGGATTTACTCCGTGAGCGTTGAAGGCCGCAGAGACCAGTGGGAAGCGACTGTTTACTAAAAACACAGGTCCGTGCGAAGTCGCAAGACGATGTATACGGACTGACGCCTGCCCGGTGCTGGAAGGTTAAGAGGAAGGGTTAGCCTTTGGGCGAAGCTCTGAATTTAAGCCCCAGTAAACGGCGGTGGTAACTATAACCATCCTAAGGTAGCGAAATTCCTTGTCGGGTAAGTTCCGACCTGCACGAATGGCGTAACGACTTCCCAGCTGTCTCAACCGCGAACTCGGCGAAATTGCACTACGAGTAAAGATGCTCGTTACGCGCAGCAGGACGGAAAGACCCCGTGACCTTTACTACAGTTTGGTATTGGTGTTCGGTGTGGCTTGTGTAGGATAGGTGGGAGACTGTGAAGCGGGCACGCTAGTGTTCGTGGAGTCATTGTTGAAATACCACTCTGGTCACTCTGGATGTCTAACGTAGGACCCTGATCGGGTTCATGGACAGTGCCTGATGGGTAGTTTAACTGGGGCGGTTGCCTCCCAAAGAGTAACGGAGGCGCCCAAAGGTTCCCTCAACCTGGTTGGCAATCAGGTGGCGAGTGTAAGTGCACAAGGGAGCTTGACTGTGAGACTGACAGGTCGAGCAGGGACGAAAGTCGGGACTAGTGATCCGGCAGTGGCTTGTGGAAGCGCTGTCGCTCAACGGATAAAAGGTACCTCGGGGATAACAGGCTGATCTTGCCCAAGAGTCCATATCGACGGCATGGTTTGGCACCTCGATGTCGGCTCGTCGCATCCTGGGGCTGGAGTAGGTCCCAAGGGTTGGGCTGTTCGCCCATTAAAGCGGTACGCGAGCTGGGTTTAGAACGTCGTGAGACAGTTCGGTCCCTATCCGCTGCGCGCGTTGGAAATTTGAGAAGATCTATCCCTAGTACGAGAGGACCGGGATGGACGAACCTCTGGTGTGTCAGTTGTTCTGCCAAGGGCACCGCTGATTAGCTACGTTCGGACCGGATAACCGCTGAAAGCATCTAAGCGGGAAGCCGTCTTCGAGATGAGATTTCCATGCACCTTGAGTGTGAGAGGCTCCCAGCAGACTACTGGGTTGATAGGCCGGATGTGGAAGCGGGGACTAACGACCCGTGGAGCTGACCGGTACTAATAAGCCGAAGACTTGATAACACACTGATTTCCGTGCACTTGTTGCACGGGCTCGCGTCCACTTTGTGGTTCCCGACAGACGATCGGGAATCAAACTGAATACACCGCTCTGCCCATTCGTGGGCAGCAGCCGGAACATGTTTGAGACCAGATTGATGGTCGAAAGTGTTCCGGTGGTCATAGCGAGAGGGAAACGCCCGGTCACATTCCGAACCCGGAAGCTAAGCCTCTCAGCGCCGATGGTACTGCAAGGGGGACCTTGTGGGAGAGTAGGACGCCGCCGGACTTAACGT
>NZ_CACSJV010000088.1:0-5250 GCF_902706105.1 Curtobacterium sp. 18060
GCCCCGGCCACCCCGGTCGCCCGCACCTCGCCGCCGCGGTCGAGCGGGAGTTCGCCGCCGACACCACCACGGTCCTGCGGAACCCGCTCAACGGCTGGGCGCTGTACGGCTCGTCGGCACCGCCCGCGAACTACTGGACGCAGTACGACGACGTCCCACTGCCCGACGGCACCACGGTCACGGTGTCCGACCACGCCTCGGTCATGTACATGCGGGTCTCGTGGACGATCCTCGAGCCGTCCGAGGGCGTGTACGGCTGGGACACGAACGCGGCGTTCGCGGGCATCCTCGCCGAGGCCCGTCGCCGTGGGCTGCGGCTGGCCTTCCGCGTCGTGGTGGACAGTCGCGACAAGTCGTCGGACTTCACGCCCGCGTGGGTGCGTGCCGCCGGGGCCGCCGGGTACGAGACGCAGACCGGCAGCAAGACCGTGTGGAGTCCGTACCCGGACGACCCGGTGTTCCAGGCGAAGTACGCCGCGTTCGTCGCGGCCTTCGGCAAGCAGTACGACGACCCGGCCACGACGGACTTCATCGACGGGTACGGGCTCGGCAAGTGGGGTGAGGGCCACTCGATGCTGTACCAGGACGCGGCGAACCGCGAGCCGGTGTTCGACTGGATCATCGACCTGTACCAGGAGCACTTCACCCGGGTGCCGCTGGCGTTGAACTACCACCGGATGATCGGGGGCCCGAAGGACTGGGGCACCCCGGACCCCGAGAGCGAGCGGATGCTCGACGGTGCGTACGAGAAGGGCTACGTCCTGCGCCACGACGCCTTCGGCATGACCACGTACTACGCGGACTGGGAGAAGTCGATGGCCGCGAAGTGGCGGTACAAACGGCCGATCATCATGGAGGGTGGGTGGGTCACCGCCCAGCACGACGTCACGCAGGACCCGCGCGGGTACGTGACGACCGCCGACGTCCGTCAGGGCGAGTTCGACGACTCGGTCGAGGCGCACGTGAACATGATGGACCTGCGGAACGGCGAGGCCCTGTCGTGGTTCGCGGCGCAGACCTTCCCGTTGACGCAGCGGTTCGACGCCGAGGGCGGCTACCGCCTGCACCCGTCGCGCGTGGTCGTGCCCGGTTCGGCGTCCGCCGGCGCGACGGTGGACGTCACGCACGAGTGGACGAACACCGGGTGGGGCTACCTGCCCGACAACCTGCCGGTGTGGAACGGCAAGTACAAGGCGGCGGTCGCGTTGCTCCGTGCGGACGGCAGCGTGGCGGGGACGTTCGTGGACAGCGCGTCCGATCCGTCGAAGTGGTTGAAGGGGTCGCCGACGTCGTACGCGTTCCGTCCGTCGCTGGCCGGCGTCGCGGCGGGTGCGTACCGGTGGGGCATCGCGATCGTCGACACCACCGCGGGCAACGCCCCCGGCATCGAGCTCGGTGCGCAGGGCACGCAGCAGGCGGGCTGGCTGGTCGTCGGCGACGTCACCATCGCCTGAGACGCGACTGCCTGGAGGCCCGGTGCCGGTCCACGAGACCGGCACCGGGCCTCCAGGCAGTCGCCCCCACCCCGTCAGCGCAAGTGGAACGTCAGCGCAAGTGGAACGTCAGCGCAGGAGGAACGCGAGGGCGCGCGTCAGGAACGCGCGGTGCTCCGGCGACGCGAACGACGCGGCGGAGTGGCCGAGCGCGTCGTAGACGGTGGTGCCGCCGCCGGGTCGTTCGTGCACCCAGGCGAGCGGGTGCCGCTCCCCCTCGTGCTCGTGGTCGAGCAGGACCCGCACCGATGGCGAGACCCGCAGGTGCGTGTAGCGCTCGTCCTCCAGGGTGAAGTCCGGCAGGCCGGCGGTGATCGGGTGCGCCGCGTCGACCACCCGGACGGTCGCGGGCCCGAACGGCGGGTGCATCGTCGTGCCGCGCTCCCACACCCCGCCGAGGGCGCGTTCCCAGTGCGGGTCGTCGGCGAACGACGTCGCGGCGACGTGCAGCACGAGCAGGGGCACGTCGCTCGCGAGCAGGCGGTGGAAGCCGGCCCGGGCGTCGGCGAGCGGGACGGGGCGGTCGTCCCGGGGCAGCCCGACGTCGACGACGACGAGTGACGGCAGGGGTCCGGTCGCGAAGGCGGCCAGGGCGGTGTCGACGTCCTCCGGTTGCTCGAGGGCGACGCCGGCCGACGCAGCGAGCGCCGTGACCGCGGCGTTCGTCTCGGCGAAGGGGTGCCACGGGTCGGTCCAGCGTCCGGAGCCGCCGAGCAGGACCGCGCTCACGGTGTCGCCCGGGTCACGGTGAGCGCGTGGTCGCCGTCGGCGGACGCCTGCCGCGCGACGAGCCGCACACGGTGCACCGCCGGGCCCCAGACCCGCTCGAGCTTCGCGTCGTCGACGTCCCGCCGCTCGACGTGCACCGCGAACCGCTCGGTGTCGACGGACAGGTGGGCGGGGCCGACGCGCAACCCGCCGTCGACGGGCACGGGTTCGTCGCGGGTCATGAGCACCAGGGTCATCGTGCCGGGCTCCGCGAACGTCCAGGTGTCGCGGACGACCACGCGTGCGGCGGCGCGGTCACGGGGCACCGCCCGGTCGAGCGTCGCGGTGCGGTGGAGCGATCGCAGTCCGCTGGACGCCGGGTACGCGGCGGTCAGGTCGGCGGACCACGACGCGACGTCGCCGTCGTCCTCGAACACGGTGTCGGTCGCGCGGAACGCGGCACCCTCGTGTTGTTCGACGCCGTTCGGCAGCGGGACGGTGTGCCAGGCACTCCGCATCGTCCAGATGCCGTAGCGGTGCTCCGGCATGAACGTCTCGCGGCGGTACACGCCCACCCCGACGTCGATGAGCACCGGTTCGCCGTCGAGCGAGACGATCACCCCGCCGGCGTCGTTGTGGTTGTGGCTGACGTCGTTGTGCCCGCCCTTCACCGCGAGGACGAACCCGTCGGTCGCGCCGTCGTGGGCGCGGGCGACGGCGACCTCGGTGCCGGGCAGCCACAGCGACGCGGGCATCCCGGGCTCGGCCGGCCCGTCGGTCCACGAGGGGTCCCGCAGTTCGGCGAGCGTCCGACGGAACAGCGCGGCGAGCTGCCCGTCGAACCGCAACGCGTGCTGCCGGCCCATCCACCGGGCGTGCCGCACGACCCGGTCGTCGTCGACGCGCTCCCCGAAGCGGGCGAGCAGGTTCCAGTTCGCGTTCTCGGCCAGCGCCGGGGAGCCGTCGGAGTGGTTGACCTGCGTCGCGGCGCCGATCTGCATGCCCATCGGGAACCGGGCCATGGCGGCGACCGGCTCGACCGAGAAGCCGTCGAACGCGCCGCCGGTGAGCTCCTCGACCAGGTCCAGGGCCTCGAACAGGGTCGCGCCGGCCCACCACCAGTACGTGGCACCCTCGTCGCAGCTGCCGTCGGCGTCGTAGCCGGCGCGGAACCGGTCGAGGATCACGAGCGCACGGTCGATCGTCGCGGCGAGGCGATCGCGGTCGGGCTCGACCACGGCGGCGCACACGAGCACGTTCGACACGATCCACGGCGCCCAGTTGTTCGGCGGCCCGTCGACCCCGTGCCAGGAGTACACCTCCTGCTCCCACGGGTCGAGCACGCGGCGGCGGATCTCGTGGTGGACGTGCGCGCGGATGCCGGGGCGGTCCTGCTCGAGGCGCTCCCCCGCGATCGCGTCGATCGCCGCGAGCATGCCGCCGACGTAGGCGTCGGACAGGTCGAGCACGTCCCGACCGGGCACGGGCAGGAACGGCCGGCTGCCGTCCTCGGGCAGCGCGTAGTGCGACGGCAGGCACCAGGCGCGCAGCTCCAGGATCCGCCAGACCTGGTCGCCGAGCACGTCCGCCCACTCGGCGTCGCCGGTCACGCCGAGCGCCAGGGCCGCGGTCGCGGCGGACTCGAGCAGGTTCCGCTGGGCCCGCTCGTACGGCTGGCGGTTCCCGTCGCGACTGTACGTCGCCCACAGGGCGAGGGTCGGGAAGGTGACCGCCGCGGCGGCGCGACGGTCGTGCGCGACCGCGAGCAGGGCCTCCCGGTCGGCGTCCGCGACGTGCGCCCACGCCGGGCGGTCGCTGACGGGAGGCGCGGGTCGCCACGAGCGCGGACGGAGCGCCGCTCGCGCTGCCGGGGTGAACCGGTCGGTGAAGGACGGGGCGTCGACGGTGACGGTCATGGGGTGGGTCTCCGGGTGGTGACGGTGGTGGACGGGTGCTGGCGGCTGGTGGGTGGCAGCTGGTGGCGGCGGTTGGTGGTGGCGGCCGGTGGGCTGCAGCTCAGGCCTGGACGGCGAAGCCGTCGGGGACGATGGGGTCGGTGAACGCGCCGGTGGCCGCGAACGCGATGGTCTCGCGCACCGCGTTGTCGGCGAGCCGACGCAGCTCGTTTCCGAGGGACCCGGCGATGTGCGGCGTGATGAAGGTGTTCGGCGTCGACCGCAGTCGGGCGTCCGGTGGCAGGCGTTCCGGCTCGGTGACGTCGAGGACGGCGGCCAGGTCGCCGCGGTCCAGGCGGTCGGCGAGGGCGTCCTGGTCGACGATCGCCCCGCGCGCGGTGTTCACGAGCGTGGTACCCGGCCGCATCCGCCCGATCACGGCACGGTCGACGAGCCCCCGCGTCGACGGCAGCAGCGGCGCGTGCAGGGTGACGACGTCGCTCGAGGCGGCGAGGGTGCCGAGGTCGACGGCGGTGACGCCGAGCAGCGCGGCCTCGTCGTCGTCCAGGTACGGGTCGCTCACGAGCACGCGGACGTCGTAGTCACGGAGCCGTTCGATGACGGCCCGCCCGACGCGCGAGGCGCCGACGACACCGACGGTCACGCCGTGCATGCCGACGACCGGCCACGAGCCCTCGACGTCGACCGGGGTCTCGTCCGAACGCAGCGCGGCGGCGCTGGCGAAGGCCCGCTTGGCGGCGAGCACGATCACCGCGACCGTGAACTCGGCGACCGGGACGGCGTTCGCGGCGGCGCTCGACGCCACGGCGATCCGTCGCTCCCACACGTCGGTGTCGACGACGGGCTTGACCGACCCGGCGGAGTGCACGACGGCACGGAGCCGCGGCATCCGGTCCAGACGGTCCGCGGACAGCACGGGGCTGCCCCACCCGGTGACGAGCACCTCGGCGTCGGCGAGCAGCGGGAGGTCGCACGGGTCGTCCGGGTCGAGCGGACGGTCGGCGACCAGCCGGACGGCCTCGGAGGCGTGCAGGGCGGCGAGGTCGCCGGGGTCGAACACCCGGGTGAAGGTCGCCTCGGGCATCACGAAGGCGACGGGGACGGGCGAGCGGTGCGCGTGGCCACGTGGGGCG
>NZ_CACSJV010000089.1:0-4970 GCF_902706105.1 Curtobacterium sp. 18060
GGTCGGGGCGTCAGACTCGACCGTTTCTGCTCACGAAGTCATCCGGGCACGCACTCGCGCTCAGTCCGGCAGCACCGCGTCCGGGATGTCCCGCAGGAAGATCTCGATCGTCTTCGGACCGATCCCCTTGAGCGCGCCGAGTCGCTCGCGCAGGTCCTTCCGCGACGCCGCGGTCTTCACCAGGTGCGACACGGAGCCCTCGTCGGCGTCGAGCGTGTGCATCGTCTCGTGCAGGGCATCGGTCATCTGGTAGTCGAACCGCGCGTAGCCGCCCTCGTCCAGGACCCTCCGCAACTGCTCGCGTCCGGCGCCCGCGAACTTCCCCGGGCTGGTGAACCCGTGGTCGATGAGGACGCGGTAGGTCTCCGCCGCCTGCTCCTGCCGGATGGGCCGGCCGAAGAGCATGCTCGCGAGGAACCACCGGTAGAGCTGTTGGGGCTTGCCGTCGGACAGGTCGATCCCGAGGTCCGCGGCGTGGGTCACGTCGGCCATGGACCGGACGCTACCCGCTCCCCCGCTCCTCACTCGGCGGCGGCCGCCAGCTGGTCCTCCAGGTTGAACACCTCGGGCAGCACCCGCGCGGTCTGGTCCGCCCGACCCGTGGCACCGTCGAACAGGTCCTGCATGTGCGCCTCCCACGCGGTCGCGACCTCGGAGGCCGCGAGCGACGCGTCGGCATCGGCCACCGAGTCGGTCTCGTAGTAGCCGATCAGCAGGCCGTCGTCGTCGAGGAACAGGGAGTAGTTCCGCCGCCCCGCCGTGGCGATCGCCCGGAGCATCGCCGGCCAGACCGCGGCGTGCCGCTCGCGGTAGGCGTCCAGGTGCTCGGCCTGCACCTGCAGTCGGAAGCAGACGCGGGTCACCGGTCGGCCTCGGCGCGGCGACGCCGTTCGGCGTCCTGCACGGCGCGCTCATCGGCGGTGCGCACGGTACCGGTGACGGTGGTCACGGTGCCGTACCGCTCGGCCTCGATCGCCTCGAGCGTCTTGCCCTGCGTGCGCGGCGCCCAGATGGTGCCGACCAGGAACGACATCGCGAGGAGCCCCAGGATGAGTCCACCGAGTGCACGGAGTCCGATGTCCGACAGCAGCAGCGGGAACCAGATGCTCAGCAGACCGACCATGACCCGCGCGGCGAGGAAGAGCACGCCCTGCGCACTGGCCCGGTACCGGGTGGCGAAGAGCTCGCTCGTCCAGAGGCCGTAGAACGCCTGGGCACCGATGCCCGACGAGATGCCCCACGTCACGGCGAAGAACAGCAGCGTGCCGAGGTTCGCCGGTGCGTAAATCAGGACGGCCCAGGCGACGATCGCGAGCACCGCGCCGAGCGCGAACAGCAACCGTCGACTGACCCGGTCGCCGTAGCGCATGAAGCCGAAGTAGGTCGCGGCGACCGTGCAGCCCCACACCAGGATCTGCAGGCCGTACTGCTCGGTGACGCTCGTGACCCCGGTGGCCGAGTACACCCGCGGCTGGAAGATGCCTGCCTGCCCGGCGACGGTGTTCCAGAGCGCGTAGACGCCGAACAGGAACAGCATCGCGGTCAGGTTCCGGCGCCGGCTGAACAGCTGGGTGATCCCGTGGAAGAAGTTCGCGGTGCCGGTCGCGGCGCGCTCGTCCTTCCAGATCGCCGACTCCGGCAGCCCGCGGCGAAGCCACCAGACGACGGCGGCGACGACGAACAGGTGCGCGAAGATGAGCCGGCTGCCGAGCAGTCCGAGGGGTGCGGCGGCGATGGCCAACGCGAAGCCGACCATCGGGCCGATCGACCAGGCGAGCTGCGCGGTGCCGACGTGGGCCGCACGCTTGTCCGCCGGTGCCTGCTCGGCGATGTAGGTCCAGCTCGCCGGCACCCCGGCGCCGACCGCGATGCCGGTCAGGATGAAGCCGACCAACAGCATGCCGTAGCTGCCGGCGAAGACCGCGAGCAGGATGCCGAGCATGTAGAGCAGCAGGTCGTAGGTGTAGATGAACTTCCGGCCGTAGCGGTCGCACAGCGGTCCGCCGATGATGGCGCCGGCGGCGGCGCCGAACGCGTTCGCCGACAGGCTCGCCAGCAGACCGACCTCGAGGTCGCCGACGTGGAACTGCGCCTGCCACAGACTGAGGCTCGTGGCGATCGCGATGATCGACCCCGACTCGATGTAGTTCGACATGGCGACCGAGACGGTCGCCTTCCAGCCCGTGGTGCTCCGGGCTCCGATTCGGACCGCCATTGGTCCTCCGTTCGCGTGTTCGTCAGTGAATCGTTTCAACGGGACAGCGAGACGATAGTGCGCCCCGGCGGGCGTTAGCAAGTCCGTGCTGTGCGCGTCCGCGTGCGGCGCGCCCGCGTCCGCACGGTGCGCGGTCGCTCACTCGGTGCGCGGTCGCTCACTCGGTGCGCGGTCGCTCACTCGGTGCGAGGTTGCCCACTCCGTGCGGCGCTGCAAGCGCGCACCGAGCGGCCAACCTCGCACGTGGCGGCGCAGCACGCACGGTGCGACGCCGGAGCTGAGCACGCACGGGGCGCGGCCGCACCCACAATCTCGCACCGTGCGGTGGACCTGCCCACCCACCGGACGGGAGGCCCGGGTCCAGCCCGCACCGCGCCTCCCGTCCGCCGTTTTCCACAGATCACGGCGCGCACCGCCCGGAAGCGCAGGTGCGATGCCAGGATGGCCACATGGCGGTCAGTGTGCGAGAGGTGGCAGCGCTCGCCGGCGTGTCCCTGGGGACCGTGTCGAACGTCCTGAACCGCCCTGACAAGGTGGCCCCGACCACTGTCGACCGAGTGCAGTCCGCCATCGCCGCGCTCGGGTTCGTCCGCAACGACTCCGCACGCCAGCTCCGGGCCGGCCGCAGCTCCACCGTCGGCCTCATCGTGCTCGACGGCGGCAACCCGTTCTTCACCGACGTCGCGCGCGGTGCCGAAGACGCCGCGATGGACAAGGGCCTGGCCGTCCTGATCGGCAACTCCGACGAGTCCACCGACCGCGAGCGCACCTACGTCGACCTGTTCGAGGAACGCCGCGTCGCCGGCCTGCTCATCTCCCCCGCCGGTGACGACCTGTCCCGCCTCGCCCGCCTGCGCGACCAGGGCACCGCCGTCGTGCTCGTCGACCGCCGCGCCGACGACGAGCACTTCGCCTCGGTGTCGGTGGACGACGTCGCGGGCGGTCGCATCGCGGTCGAGCACCTCGCGGCCATCGGGCGGACACGCATCGCGTTCGTCGGTGGCCCGTCCAGCATCCGCCAGGTTGCCGACCGGCACGCCGGGGCACTGTCGGCGGCCCGGGCAGCGGGCATAGAGCTCGAGGTCCTGCCGACCGCGTCACTGTCGGTGCTCGAAGGACGTCGAATCGGCGAAGAACTCCAGGCACGCCCCCGCGGTGAACGGCCGGACGCGGTGTTCGCGGCGAACGACCTGCTCGCGGTCGGCCTCGAACAGGCGTTCATCATGCGCGGCACGATCGCGGTGCCGGACGAGATCGCGATCGTGGGCTACGACGACATCGCCTTCGCCGAGGCAGCCGTCGTCCCGTTGACCTCGGTGCGCCAGCCTGCACAGGACCTCGGGCGCCAGGCGATCGAGCTGTTGACGAAGCAGGTCGAGCTCGGGCAGGGCATCGACCTCGAGCACGTCGAGTTCACGCCGGAGCTCGTGGTCCGGCAGTCCTCCGTCGCCGACGCGTAGCCGACCGCCTCGCGTCTGCCCACCAGCCTGCCCGGCTCTGCGGCACGGATCGGCCGCCGCTGCGGCCTACGATCGGAGCATGGTGCATGTCCCCCGGCGCGACGGCCCGCCGAGCGTGCACCACGTCGCAGCTCGCGCCGGCGTCTCGCTGGCGACGGTCTCGAACGTCCTGAACCACCCCGAGCGGGTCGCCGAGCCCACGGCCGCACGCGTGCACGACGCGATCGCCGAACTCGGGTACACGCCGAACCGCAACGCCCGGGCACTGGTGTCCGGCAGCACCCGGGCGATCGGTCTCGTGGTCGCCTCGCTCCGCAACTCGCTGTTCACCGACGTGGTCAGCGGCGCGCACACGACCGCCCGCGAACGCCGGCGCACCCTGCTCGTCGCCAGCAGCGAGAACGACCTCGAGGCGCAGGGCGAACACCTCGCGTTCCTCGAGAGCACCCGGGTGTCCGGCATCCTGCTGGCCTCGATGACGGAGTCCCGCGCACAGGTCGAGGCAGCGAAGCAGCACGGCCTGCCCGTCGTCTACGTCAACTACGAACCGACCGAGGTGGACGCCTGCTCGGTGGTCGTCGACAACGAGCAGGCCGGGTACGTGGCCGCTCAGCACCTCATCGAGCAGGGCTGCCGACGCATCGGCTTCGTGAGTGCCCGGCCCGACCTGCAGCCGGTGGCCCGTCGCCGCGCGGGGCTCCTCCGCGCGATCGCGGAACACCCCGGAGTCGAACTCGTCGACGTCGACGCCGGTGACATCGACCCGCCCGGCGGCACCGACGCCGGCGCGCGGATCGCCGCGATGCCGGTCGCCGAACGGCCCGACGGCGTCCTGGGCGTCACGGACCTGCTCGCGATGGCGGTCGTCTCCGAGCTCCGAGCCGCCGGCATCCGCGTGCCCGAGGACATCCCGGTGTCGGGGTGCGACCACAACTCGGTCGCGTGGGGTGGCGCGGTGCCGTTGACCTCGGTCACCATGCACGGCGAGGAGATGGGCGCCACCGCGGTGGCCCTGCTGCTCGAGGAACTCTCCGACCCGATGCACGTCCACCGCACCGTGGTGCTCGGCAGCGAGCTCGTCCCCCGCGAGAGCACGCTCGGCCGCGCCGGTGCAGCGGCCGCGCGGGCCACGGCGCCGAGCGACCCGCGCCGCACCGAGGCCTGAGCGCCCGAAAGCGACAGTCCTGCGGCACGGGACGCCGTCTGGTCCGGCAAAGCGACAGATCCACGCGAACAGTTCGCGGCACACTGTCGCTTTCGCGAGTGGGGTGGAGGCAGGTCGGGCGAAGCAGGGC
>NZ_CACSJV010000090.1:0-4947 GCF_902706105.1 Curtobacterium sp. 18060
CCCCCACCCTCCAACCGCTCATGCGCCTCCACAGCCCGAGCAGCCGGCAGCACCTCGGCGACCCGCGGCGTCAACGTCCCACTCTCCACCGCGTGTCGCAACTGCTCCAGCTTGTCGAACGACCGGTACTCCGAGAACACCATGATCTGCACGAACTCGATCCCCCGAGCCCCGTCGCCCTGCCACCCACGCACGTCCAGGAACACTCCCCCGTCTCGAACAGAATCGACGACGACCCCACGCTGCACCGCAGCATCGGCGAGCGCATCGACCCCATCGGGCATAAGCACACGCACCGCGGCAGCGAACCCATCACCACGCGGCACGATATGCGCCGGCCCGAGCGACCGCACGAGCGCCTCGTCCGCCGGGGCAGCATCAGCGATGACGGTCAGCCCAGCGGCGACGGCGAGCTGCACCACGTAGTTCCCGAGCAGCCCGGCAGCGCCGGTCACGGCGAGCGTGTCCCCACGCGACAGCCCCGCGAGCGACAGGATCTGCAACGCGGTCAGCCCGTTCATCGGCACCGTCGACGCAGCCTCGATCGACGTCCCACGAGGGATCCGCGTGAACGACCCCACCGGCGCCACGAGCTCCTGCACGTACGCCCCACCGTGCGTGCTGAGCGGCAACGCGATCGCCATGACCTCGTCGCCGACCTCCCACCCGGTGACGTCGGGCCCGACCTCGTCGATGACGCCGGCGGCGTCCATCCCCGGCACGTACGGCGGCGAGGCCTGCGAGCTGTCCCGCTGCCCGGCACGCACCCCCGTGTCGGTCGGGTTCACGGCGAACGCCTGCACCCGGATCCGCACGGATCCCGCACCGGCGTGCGGCTCCGGCACCTCGTGGACGGCGAGTGCCTCCGGCCCTCCGAACTGTTCGACTCCGACGACCTGCATCCTCCCGGTCTACGCGGACGTTGCTTGACGCAACCTGACGCGACCCACCATCGGACGGGAGGCACGGTGCCAGTCCGCCACGGGCCTCCAGACAGAAGACGGTGACGTCCACTGCGCGTGGTGCGCCATGCTGACAGCGTGCGTTTCGACGAACTCCTCACCCGGTCCGACGGTCCCGCGATCGCCGAGGAACTTGCCTCCCTCCGCCGCCCCGCCCGGTACGTCCTCGAGGGCATCCACCAGGAGCCCCGGCAGAAGTACTGGCAGTTCCGCGTCGACATCGACGAGCCCGCACAGACCTGGACGCTCGTCCGTCAGCGCGCCAAGCCGGTCTCCTACCGGGACGGCGTGCTGCACGACCCCGACGACGGTCCGCACGAGGTGTCGTTCGCCCGGAGCATGGTCTCCGCTCCCGTCGTCCGGATGGCCGTGCCCGACCTGATGCTCCGGTGGGGTCGCGGCCCCGAGAGCTTCCACCCGATCCTGGTCGAGCACATCGGCGAGCACTCGATCCTGGTGACGTTCGAGCACCGCGGGGATCCGGCGACCCGCACGACGATGGTGATCGACGAGGGCGACGGCATCGCCCGCCGCTTGTCGGAGTACGGCGAGGACACGATCATCACGAGCGTGCGGACCGCCGAGCCGGACGAGGTCCTGCCCCGCGCTCGCTTCGCCCAACCGACGGACTGGATCCGCCCCGAGTACTGAGACGGTGACGGTTCCGGTTCACGATCCCCGATGATCGCGAACCAGAACCGTCAGCGCTCCGGCACGAGAACACCACCGCCCGCCGAGAACGCGGGGCCCTCGGCCTCGAGGACGGCCCGGGGATCGCGGCCGTCCGAGGCGTCCGGCCAGCGCAACCCCGGCGCCACGGTGCCACTCCCCTGCAGGACCCGGTGTGTCCTGCGGATGTGGGTCCCCGCCAGGTGCGCGCCCACCGCAGCTTGCAGCGTGGTCTCACGGACGTCCATGGTCGCTCCCCGGCCGGATGAGTGACCGTTCTGCACCGGCCCACGCGATGAGCGCCGGGTCGTGGGTCGCCACGACGACAGCGCTGCCCGATGCACGCAGCGCGTCGAGACCGCTGCGGACGCGCGCCGCGCTCTCGGTGTCGAGCGACGCGGTGGGCTCGTCGGCGAGGACGAGTCGTGGCCGCTGCGCCAGCACTCGTGCGACGGCCACTCGCTGCTGTTCGCCGCCGCTCATCGTCCCAGCACGAGCATCCCGCCGACCACCGAGCCCGACGATCAGCAGCGCCTCGTCGATCCGATCGCTGAGTGCCGCCCGGGTGACGCCACGGGGCCGCAGCACCCGCAGGTTCTGGGCAACGGTCCACTCCGGCACGACGGCGTGGTCCTGCACGACGAGGCCGATGGTGTCTCGGCGCAGTCCACGCCGCTCCCCCTCGCTCGCCGTGTGCAGGTCAGTGCCGTCGACGACGACCCGACCCCGCGGCGGTCGTTCCAACCCGGCGAGGCAGCGGAGCATCGTGCTCTTCCCCTGTCCGGACGGTCCGCGCAGGGCAAGGGCGTGTCCGGCGCCGAGCTGGAACGTGATGTCGTTCCAGAGCGTCCGCCCGGCGATGTCGTAGCCGATCCCCTCGATGCTGAGTCGCTGGTGCTCGGTCATCGGCGTGGCCTCTCTCGGTGGTGTGTGGCGGCGAGCAGGACGGACAGCGCGACTGCGGTGAGCACGCCGACTGCCCCGGCCGTGCTGGCAGCGAGCAAGGCGCCGCTGCCGGCACCGGTGCCGTCGTCGCCGACGAGTACGGTCACGGCGGTGGTCCCGGCGGCGATGCCGCTCGCGACGAGCACGAACCGCGCGTGCTGCACCGCGGGATGCCGGCCGACCAGGAATCGCAGCCGTGCTGCTCGTCGATGCCGCGTCCGGTGGTCGGCGATCAGGGTGGCGGCAGCGAACAGGATCGCGAGCACCGTCCCGGCCGAAGCGGCGAGGATGACGGCGCGGGACGTCCGGACGGCCGCGAGCGCTCGTTCGAGCACGGCACCGACCCGGTTGATCTGCGTGACGACGTCGAGCAGGTCAGCGTCCGTGAGTTGCCGGACGAGCGCGGTCCGGTCGGCGAACCGGACCTCGCCGTTCCGGGTCGCGGTGCCGAGTCGGTTCGGCGGCAGGTCCCGCACGTCGGTCACCACGATGACGGGCACGTCCGCGCCGGTGGTGGTGCGTGGCAGCACCCAATCGATCCAGCGGTCAGCGGCGGCGACGATCGGTGCGGTCGATCCGACGACCTCGGTGTGGATCGGGACGACTCGGGGCGCTTGGTCGTCGTCCACCTCCCAGCCGTCGTCGAAGCTCTCCCGCACGCCGTCGGCGATCGCGTCGATGTCGGTCGCCATCGACTCGGGGACCAGCACGGTGACACCGTCACGATCGTCCCCGACCAGCTGCTCCGCCCGGTCTCCGGCGACCAGCAGCGCGTCCTGCATGAACGTCGTCTGCGCCAGCTCGGCGGTACCGGTGGCGAGGGCAGCCAGCGCAACGCGCCCGAACGCGTCCTCGTCGGCGATTGAGGCCATCCCGACCCCCAGGACCACGTCGTCGCCGTCGGCGGCCTCGGAGCGCAGCGATCGCTCGAGCTCGGAGGCCGTCCGCTCCTGCTCGACGAGGCCGCTGGTGCTCACGGTCAGGATGCTGACGAGTGCGACACCGCACAGTGCCACGACGGCCGGGCGCCAGACCGGGGCCGCGAGGCTCGTCCACCTGCGGCGGCCGACGACGGAGCAGACGACGTGGAGTCCGACGACACCGACGAAGGCGGCGGGGAGCATCACTCCGGCGAGCCCGACGCTGAACGACCAGATCATCGGCGATGCCCCGCGGACGAGCAAGTAGACGGCGAGCGCCCCGCACACCACCAGGGAACAGACGACGAGCAGCCCCGCTGTCTCGAGGGCTTCACGAGCGGCGATGCGTTTCGGTGACCATCCGGCGAGTCCGCGGAGCCGCTGTCGGCTGTCCCGCCGGTCCGACTCCGCGACCACGGCGATGACGACTCCGAGCGCGATGCACGCCACGATCGCCAGGACGCCGGGCTGCCCGATCACCGCTGGTGCCAGTACGCGGACCGTCGGGGTCGCGTCGACGAACTCGAATTCCGCAGTGCGCAACGCGTCGAGGAAGGCACCGACTTGCACGGCCGATCCGTCGACCGCGTACGACCAGACGATGACGGCGTCACCGATGTCGCTCGCCGGCCGGTCGACGACGTTCCCCCAGAACACCGGCGCTGGGACGGAGCCGGCGAACGAGTACGCGGTGACGGTGTCCGGCGCGCCGGAACGATCCGGCACGACGAGGGCGAGCGATACGTCGTGTTCCTCGGCCAGTTCCGTGAGCTGCTGGATGTGCTCCTGCTTGGTCGGACCGAGCGGCAGGTCGACCATGTCGATCGTCGTCCGGCCGGTGAGGTACCCGCTCGCCTCACCACTCCCGACCACGAACACGATCAGGCCGACGAGCAGGAGCGGTACGGCCGCCACCGCGAGGACGGTGGTGGCCGCGAAGTTCCGGATCAGTAGATCGCCCAGAAGGCCTGATTGCCCCACAGTGCTTTCGGGCGGCTCGCGCCGGCGATCTTGCCCTTCGCGATCCGTCCCGACGACTTGGTCACGCCGGAGGACTTGACCGAGGTGCTGTGGGTGTACCGACGGTTGTCGTAGGCGGAGACCACCTGGTGGCCGATCACGCCGTACGACCACGTGCCGCCGCCGACGACGGTCGTGGCGTCGGTACGGAGGTCGTCGGCGGACGCGCTGCCGCCACTGGCGGTTGCGTCATCCGGAGCAGCGTGTGCGACACCGGTGCCGAGGACACCGCACAGCGTTGCCGCCGCGATGACGGCCGAGAGCTTTCCGAAGCGCTTCATGGAAGGGCCTTTCTGCTGGGGAACGGGGGCCGCGTCGGCCCCGCACCGAGCCAAGCAGAGCAACGCCAGAATCTGAAGTTCCGGATATCTCGAATACGACATGCTTGCGCCCTTCCCACGCCATCCCCCGATCGGAGGATGCAGCACCAC
>NZ_CACSJV010000091.1:0-4698 GCF_902706105.1 Curtobacterium sp. 18060
GAGATCACGGCGTCGGTGCCCTTGCCGGCCTGCACCATGATGATCGCCGTGCGCGGCTTCGAGAGCGAGGCGACGAAGGCGTCGATGTCCTCGGACGCGATGAAGCCGGCGTCGCCGTGCTCCTTGATGAGTTCTTCGGTGCGGGCGTAGGTGCGGTTGTACACCGCGACCGTGTTGCCCTCACGCGACGCGAGGTTGCGCGCGAGGTTCGACCCCATGACGGCGAGGCCGATGACCCCGATGTTCGCCTGACCAGTGCTGTCTGCCACGTCGTCTCCTTTGTCCGGACGTGAGACCAACCTACGGTCGGCGCCCTGGGACCGCACGGGTGTTACGGCAACTGGGGACCACTGTTCACCCCGTCAATACTGTGGAGGGATGACCGACACCGCTGCCCTCCCACCCGTCCTCGTCACGGGCGTCTCCGGTTCCGGCAAGTCCACGATCGGGCAGGCGCTCGCCGACGCGCTCGCCGAGCAGGGCCAACCGACCGTGTTCGTCGACGCCGACGACCTGCACCCGGCCGCGAACAAGGAGAAGATGCGGCAGGGCGTCCCCCTCACCGACGACGACCGCTGGCCGTGGCTCGACGCCTGCGCCGCGCGGATCGCCGCCGTCGAGGCGTCCGGGAGCCGCTGCGTGATGGCCAACTCCGCCCTCAAGCGCGTCTACCGCGATCGGCTCCGGCAGTCGGCGCCGGGCCTCGTCATCGCGTTCCTGGACGGCTCGCACGACCTCATCGCCGAGCGGCAGGCGCACCGGCACCACGAGTACATGCCGTCGTCGCTGCTCGACTCCCAGTTCGCGACGCTCGAACGGCCGCAGGCCGACGAGGCCGCCGTCGACGTCTCCATCGACGGGCCGGTCGACGACACGGTGACGACGATCCTCGCGGCGCTGTCGGTCACTTCCGGCTGAGCCTCACTTCTCCACAGTGAAGTCCTCGCAAGGGATCGTCCACAACCTCTCCCAGACCTTCCCCCGGCGGAGAAGCGACCGCGCAACACTCGGATCATGACAGAACAATCCAGTGACAGGTCGCATCAAGCCGCCACGCGTCGACCCCACCATCGAGATCGACGTCGACGCCTCGAGCGAAGGGACGCCGGTCGGTGCTGCTGATCGATGACCGTGGTATCAACTGTGATACCGTCCTGCGCATGGCCATGACCCTTCGACTGGACGATGCCGAGGCGGCTGCGCTCCGAACCCGGGCCGACCTCGAAGCCCGATCGATGCAGGACATCGCGCGGGAAGCGATCCGCGAGTACATCGAGCACCACAGCCGACGTGACCTCATCGACGGGGTCCTCGACCGCGAGTTGCCGAACTTCGCCGAGGCGCTCGAGCGACTCGGACGATGATCCACCTGACGATCGACGAAGCGCTGCACATCGCTCGGCGGACGTTGGGGCCGGACTTCGTCATCCGAGATGCTGGACTCCTCGAGGCCGCGGTGGCCCGACCAGCGACCTCGGTCGGTGGACGCGACGCCTATCCGTCGTTGCTCGAGAAGGCGGCAGCGCTCGTGCACTCCGCGGTTCGGAACCATGCACTCGTCGACGGCAACAAGCGCCTGGGGTTGATGCTGCTGGTGGTGTTCCTCGGGGTCAACGGGCTTCGGTTGCGCGCGACGAACGACGAGGCGTACGAACTGATCATCGCCATCGCCGAGGGGGAGTTGGACGCGGTTGCGGACATCTCCGCGGTGCTGCAATCGCTGGTTGCTGAAGCCTGAACGACGGCTTCAGCGGATGGCACCGCCGGCTGAGGCACCTCACCGCCGCTTCGCGCGGATGGCAGCGTGCGGCCGCTGTCCCTGATCGACCCGGGCCCGGACGTCCACCACGTCGAACCCGTGGTCCTCGAGGACCTCCGCCAGCGCGCCCGTCGGCCACCGGTACGCCGTGACGACCGCGTGGTCGAAGGACTCGATCGAAGGCCCCTCGAAGAACCCGACCAGCAGGCCGCCGCCCGGCCGGAGCACCCTGCGGAACTCGGCGAAGACCTCGCCGACGCAGGACGGATCGTGGTGGATCACGGAGTACCAGGCGAGCACCCCGTCGACGCTGCCGTCGTCGAGACCGGTGGACTCGATCGCGCCCAGGCGGAAGTCGACGCCGTCGTGCGCACGTCGTGCGTGCTCGACGAAGGGTGCGACCGCGTCGATGCCGATCACTGCGTGCCCACGATCCGCCAGGTGTGCGGCCCAGTGCCCCGGCCCGCACCCTGCGTCGAGGATGCGAGCACCGGATCCCGACGCCCAGGCCTCGACCTGTGTCCGGTCCTCGTCCTGGACGGCCGACATCGATCCGAGGACCTCCGCGTACTCGCCCGCACGGTCGCCGTACGCAGCGGTGACGTCGAGGTCCATCGTCCGACCGTACCGGCGCCGGTGGCAACGGACGGCAACAGTCGCCGTCGGCACCTCGGACGAGTTGCATGGACCGCATGTCGTCCAGGGGACTCGGCGTCGTGGCCGGGGCAGAACTGACCGAGGTGGTCCGCCGCGCGGGCGCGGACCACGTGGAGCCGACGATCGCCGGCAACCTCGCGGTCCGCGACGGAACGGGGTGGCGGCGGAACGAGGTCTACGCCGGCCAGCGGTTCCCGTCCTTCGCCGTCCTGGTGCCCGGCGACCTCCCGCTGCTGACCACGGAGCTCGGGACGGTCCGGTCGTACTTCGAGTCGGTCCTGCCGATCGTGCGGTCGGTCGCGGAACCGGGCGCGACGATCGTCTTCGGGTCGGGGACCGCTCGGAACGCTCCCGACGGCATGGCGGGCGACGACGCCCTGCGCCGGTTCGGCGAGGTGGTCCGGACCGCACGCGATGTGGCCGCCGCGAACGACCTGCGCATCGTGGTGGAACCCCTGAGCCGCGCGGAGACGAACGTCCTGCACACGGTCGATGCGACGGTGACCTTCCTCGACGGTGCAGCCCTCGGCGGCGTCGGTGTCGTCGCCGACCTGTTCCACATCCGGAACGAGGGCGAGTCGTTCGAGGTCCTGCGGCGCCACGGCGACCGGATCGGGCACGTCCACCTGAGCGACCCGGACCGTCGGCCACCCGGCACGGTCGACGACGTCTGGCACGAGTTCCTCGCCGCCGTGCACGACGGCGGGTACCGGGGCGCCGTCTCGCTCGAGTGCCGGTGGGCGCTCGACGCCGAGACCGCCGAAGCCGAGATCCGTTCCGCGCTGGAACGCGTCCGCAGCGTCACAGCCCCGGCCCCGGCCACGGCCCGCACCGCTACAGCTTGAACGTCGCCCGCGGGATGTCGGACACGATCCGCCGTGCCGTGCGGACGGCGTCCTCTTCCGAGATCTCGTGCGTGACGACGAGTGACGCCAGGTACGCCGCGTCCGCTCGCCGCGCCATGTCGTGCCGCGCGGGGATGGAGCAGTACGCCCGGGTGTCGTCGATGAACCCGGAGGTCTTCGTGAACGACGCCGAGTCGGTGATCGCGGAGCGGTAGCGGCCGATCGCCGCCGGGGTGTCGATGAACCACCACGGTGCCCCGGCGTACACGGCGGGGTAGAAGCCGGCGAGCGGGCCGATCTCGCGCGAGAAGACGGTCTCGTCGACGGTGAACAGCACGAGGTGGAAGCCCGGAGCGGTGCCGAAGGAGTCCAGGAGCGGCCGCAGCGGCGTGGTGAAGGAGCCGACGGCGGGCAGGTCGTGGCCGGTGTCCGGGCCGAAGCGTTCGAGCGTCGGCGCGTGGTGGTTGCGGATGACGCCGGGGTGCAGCTGCATGACGAGGCCGTCCTCGACGCTCATCTCGGCCCAGCGGTAGAGCATGTCGTGCCGGTACGCGGTGGCGTCCGCCTCGGAGACGGACGACGGGTCGCGGAGCGCCTCGGCGTGGATTCGCTCGCGCGACGTGGCGGACAACGGCGACGATCCGGCGTCGAGCACCCCGGTGTCCGTGGCGGTCGCGCCGTGCTCGATGAAGTACTGGCGACGTGCGCGGAGTGCTGCCAACAGCCCTGCGTGGGTACCCGTGTCGATGCCGGCGGCCTCGCCGACGGACGCGACCACGGGCCTCCAGTCCGGCCGCGACGGGTCGAACACGGCGTCCGCGCGGAACGTGGGGACCACCCGGCCGGTGAACGTGGGGTCGGCGGCGAGCTGCGCGTGCGCGGCGAGGTCGTCGGCGGGGCCGTCGGTGGTGGCGAGGACCTCGATGCCGAAGGTGTCGAACAGCGCGCGCGGGCGGAAGGCGGGGGAGGCCAGCAGGCCTGCGATGTGGTCGTACTGGGCGTCGGCGTTCGCCGCCGACGGCTGCTCCGTCAGTCCGAAGACGTCGTGCAGCTCGGTCTCGAACCAGTAGCGGACGGGGGTGCCGAGGAAGTCGTCCCAGTGGTCCGCCAGGTTCCGCCAGATGGCGCGACCGGGAGGCGCGGCGTGGGTCCCCGACAGGTCGGCGCGTCCCAGCGCGGCCAGGTCCACCCCGTTCGCGTGCAGCAGGCGGAGCACGTAGTGGTCGGGCGTGATGAGCAGCGACGCGGGGTCGCTGAACGGCTGGTCGGCGGCGATGAGCGCCGCGTCGACGTGGCCGTGCGGGGAGATGATCGGTGCGTCCTTGACCGCGTCGTAGACGGTCCGTGCCACCTGGCGTGCACCGGGGTCGGCGGGGAGCAGCCGGTCGGGGTGCGGGGCGAGACGGGTGGCGGTGCTGGTCTGGGTCATCATCGACT
>NZ_CACSJV010000092.1:0-4652 GCF_902706105.1 Curtobacterium sp. 18060
CCCGTGACCCCCGCCGCACCCGATGACGACGCCGCCGACCTGATGGCCGCGTTCACCGCTGTCGTGCGCGCGAACGCGAGCCTGGTGAACCAGCTCAGCGCCCGAGCCGGGGTGCACGAGAACGCCCTGCGAGCACTCGTGCTCATCAGCGACACCGGGTACTCCACGCCAACGGAGGTCGCTGGCTACCTCGGCCTGACCTCGGGCGCGGTGACGAACATGATCGACCGGATGAGCACCGCCGGACTCCTCGAGCGCGCGCCGAACCCGAACGACCGTCGTGGGTCGTTGCTGCGGCTGCTGCCGAGTGGCGAGGACGTCGTCGCGGACTACCGGCAGCGCTACGCCGCCATGCTCCGGGCGGTCGACGGCGCGCACGGCGGCGAGCTGCACGAGGTGCTCAACGACCTGGCGACGAGTTTGTACCAGCAGGCCGCGGCAGCGGGGGAGTAGGGGCTCGTCAGACCGGCTGGAGCGCCTGCTGCTCGCCGGCGGGGAGCTCGACACGGATGCGGTCACCCGTCCGGACGACACCGCCGGTCACGACGACGCTCATCACGCCGCCCTTCCGCACCACCGCACCGTCCTCGTCCCGCCCGAGCACCTCACGCAACAGCCCCGGTTCGAACCCGTTGATCTGCTGGCACGGGTTCCGCATGCCCGTCACCCGGACGCACGCCTCGTCGCCGAGGTGCAGCACCGTGCCGGTGGGCAGGCCGAGCAGGTCGACGCCGCGGGTCGTGACGTTCTCGCCCATCTGGCCCGGCTCGAGGTGGTACCCGGCGTCGGCGACCTCGTCGAACACCTCGGCGTGGAGCAGGTGGACCTGCCGCAGGTTCGGCTGCGAGGGGTCACGTGCCACGCGGGAACGATGTTGGACGGTCGTCCCGGCGTGGGCGTCGCCCTCGATGCCCCAGCCCTCGACCAGGGTCACCTCGTCGACGACGGGCTTGCTGAACCGATGGACGTCGTCCCGGCTCACGGCGATCACACGCGGCTGGTCGTCACGGTTGTCGGTCATGGTGCGATTCTGGCGCAGGTTCGGTTTCGACGCAGCCCCCGGTCAGTGTCCGAGCTCGACCAGGAACACCCCGGCGATGATCAGCGCGATGCCGCCCAGCATGAGCAACGTCAACGGTTCGCGGAACAGCACCCGCCCCAGGATCGCCGTCAGCGCGACACCGGTCGCGGCCCAGATCCCGTAGGCGACACCGATCGGCAGGCCGAGCGTCAGGGCCACGGCGAGCAGGCTGAAGGCGACGAGGTACCCCAGGACGACGGGCACGAAGAACAGCTTCTTGCCGTCGGTGGCGAGCTTGAGGCTGATCGTGGCACCGACCTCGGAGACGATCGCGACGGCGAGCAGAACCCACGCCATCAGAATGCCCCCCGCTTCCGTGCGGCGAGGGCTCGCTGCGAGCCGATCTCGACCAGCAGCACGCCGGCAGCGATCAGCACGATGCCGACGACCATGGTGAGCGTGAGTGCCTGCCCGAACAGCACGGCCGCGAGCACCGCGGTCAGGGCGACACCGGAGGCTCCCCAGATGCCGTAGGCGACCCCGACCGCCATCCCCGCGCGGAGCACCAGGATCAGCATCGCGAACGCGGCGACGTAGCCCACGACGACGAGCGCGTACCACCCGGGCTGGTCCACAGCGGCCTGCATCGAGAGCGCTCCGGTGACCTCGGCGACGATCGCGGTCCCGAGGAACAGCCACCTCATGCGCCGGTCCCGTCCGCCAGGGCCGCGATCGCCCGTGCCGCGACCCGGACGGTGGCCTGTGCGGCTCTGTCGTCCCGGTCGGCGAGCCACGTCGAGCTGATGCCGTCGGCCGTCGCGATGAGCAGCCGGACGACGTGCTCGACCGGCACTGCCCAGCGGATGCCGTCCTCCGCGGTCCACTCGTCGACCTGCTCGCGGACCGCATCGAGGTACGCGTGCTGCTCCCACGCGGCGAGGTCCTGCAGGTCGGGGTCGCGCCGTGAGTGGGTGACCAGCTCGACGACGGCGAGTGCGGTCGCTGGGTCGTCGCGCGTCTGCGCGAGGTGGGCCGACAGGCCGGAGGTGATCCGGGCCTCCAGCTCGAGCCGCGTGACCGGTGGTGCGAACGCGACCGCCATGGCGGTGCGGAGCTGGCGTTCGAGCACGGCACGGAAGAGCGGCGCCTTCGATGCGAAGCAGTAGTGGAAGGCGCCGTGCGGCAGGCCCGCGCGGGCGGTGACCGCGCGGGTGGTCACGGCGCTGATGCCGCCGTCGCGCAGGACGGCGATCGCGGCGTCGACGAGCTGCTCGCGTCGTTCCTCGACGCTGCGGTGCTCTTGCTGGAGGGTCATGGTCCGACCGTACGGCGAACTTGGCCATGTGGCCGAGTCAGGCGGTGAACTCTCAGTGTGGGATGGGTTCGCGCCAGCACCACGGTCCACAGCAGAACGACCCTCGGCCAACCGGCTGAGGGTCGTTCTGTGGTGCGACGTGCCTACTTGTGGCTGGAGCGCTGCGTGAACTTGGAGTTCACGATGCCGTAGAGCACCCAGACGACGACCGCGACGAGGGCAACCGTGCCGACGGTTGCCGGCAGCATCCCTTGCGCGAGGAACGGGACGAGCAAGAGGCTGGCCACGCCGAGGACGGCGAGGGTGATCTTGTAGCTGCGAGGAGACATCAGACCGTCCTTACTTGCACTGGCTGGCACTCTTGTCAGCTGGCGGGCGGCACCCGCCTTACTGCGGCATGTCCACGAACCGCGAGAACATCCCGTGGAACGCCACGGTGATGGTGTCCGTCGGCCCGTTACGGTGCTTCGCCACGATCAGGTCGGCCTCACCCTGCCGCGGGTTGTCCTTCTCGTACGCCGACTCGCGGTGCAGCAGGATGACCATGTCGGCGTCCTGCTCGATCGACCCGGACTCTCGCAGGTCGGAGATCGCCGGCTTCTTGTCGGCACGCTGCTCGGGACCACGGTTCAGCTGGGACAGCGCGATGACGGGGACCTGGAGCTCCTTCGCCATCAGCTTCAGTGCACGCGAGAACTCGGAGACCTCTTGCTGGCGGCTCTCGACCTTCTTGCCCGAGGTCATCAGCTGCAGGTAGTCGATGACGACGAGCTTGAGGTTGTGCTGCTGCTTGAGTCGACGGCACTTGGCGCGGATCTCGACCAGCGTCATGTTGGGGGAGTCGTCGATGAAGAACGGCGCGTCGTTGATGCGCCCGCGGGTCTGCGCGATGGTGGTCCAGTCGCGGGAGTCCACGGTGCCCTTGCGCATGTTCTGCAGCGGCACGCTGGTCTCGGCGGACAGCAGACGCATGGCGATCTCGGCGCGACCCATCTCGAGCGAGAAGAAGGCGGCGGTCTGGTCGTGCTTGATCGCCGCGGCGCGGCACAGGTCGAGCGCGAGCGTCGACTTACCGAGTGCGGGTCGAGCGGCGACGATGATCAGCTGTCCGGGGTGGAAGCCGTTCGTCAGGCCGTCGAGCTGCGCGAACCCGGTCGGCACGCCGGTCATCTGGCCGTCACGGCCCTTGGCGGCCTCGATCTCGTCGAGGGCGGCGGAGATGGCGTCGGTCAGGGGGACGTAGTCCTCGGTCTGCACGCCACCGGCGACGTTGTAGACCTCGGCCTGCGCGCTGTTGACGAGGTCGGTGACCTCGCCTTCGGACGCGTAGCCCATCTGCACGATGCGGGTGCCGGCGTCGACGAGGCGACGGAGGACGGCCTTCTCGGCGACGATCCCGGCGTAGTACCCCGCGTTGGCTGCGGTCGGCACCATGCTCGTCACGCTGTGCAGGTACTCGGCGCCACCACCACGGGACAGCAGACCGGTCTTGGTCAGTTCGTCGGTGACGGCGATGACGTCGGTGGGCTCGCCGTGCGAGTACAGCGAGAGGATCGCGTCGAAGATGACCTCGTGCTTGGGGACGTAGAAGTCCACGCCACGAGCGGTCTCGATGACGTCGGCGACGGCGTCCTTCGACAGGAGCATGCCGCCGATGGTCGACTGTTCGGCCAACAGGTCGTGCGGCGGGGTGCGTTCCATGCCGCGCTCCGCGTACTCCTGCGGTGCGGGCTCAAGATGCGCGATCGACACACTCTCTCCTCTGTTGAACGACGCAGGGCTGGACACGGTGGTCCGACACCTGCAACGACTTTCTACCCCCAGCGACCGACATCCCCGAGTCGCTGGGCCAAGCTACGGCCGCAGAGTTATCCCCAACAAACGGCCCTGTGGATAACTCTGTGGAGGGATTGCGGAACACGCCGGAATGCTGTGTGGAGAACTGTGGATGGGTCTGTGGAAACAGAGCCATGGGAACACACTTTCGATCACTTGACCTGGGGTTTTCATGTTCACACGGTGTGTGGAAAAGTGGGGTTCAAGTACGCCTTGAAGGTTCCGATTTGACACGTTTCTGCTGTGTAAAACGACTTGACAAGCACCCCTCCTGTGGGAAGTGTTCTCGGGCCGCTCCCAGCAAGCCGGGCCGTGCCTGAGAGGTAACCAGCCAGCCAAGCCGAGCCCACCCGTGCAAGCCGAGCCGGGCCTCCCGGCCGTTCTGGACGACCGTGCGTTGATGGTGAGCAGAAGATGTCGAGTGGGGGATCGGGACCCGACCTTTTCTGCTCACCAAGTGAACCCCGCACGCCCCGCAAC
>NZ_CACSJV010000093.1:0-4541 GCF_902706105.1 Curtobacterium sp. 18060
GGCGGTCGGGGTCGGTGCGGGGGTCTCGGCACCCGGGAAGTTCTCGGACTTGACGGACTGGTCGAGCGAGATCGGCGCGAGGATGCCGTCCGACCCGGCCTGGCGCAGACCGGTGACGTCGGCGTCCGCGTAGGACAACGCGAAGGTCTCGTTGCGCAGGGACTCGAGGCGCTGGAGCCACGCGGTCGCGGAGGACGGCGCGTTCTCGCCGAGGATCCGGATCGAGGCGATGATCCGCGGGTCGACGGCGACGGCGACGTTGTGGTCCTCGGCCGCGTCGAGCTGCTGCGTCAGGGTGCCGTCGACCGAGGTGGCGGAGGCCAGGACGGCCGCGGTGAGGATGCCGTCGGTGGACTTCGGGACCGTCACCGGCATCGCCACCGAGACGCTGACCGGCACCTGCTCGAAGTCCGGGTACCAGGTGATCGCGGAGCGGGCCACGGCGAAGGTGTCACCGGCCGTGTACTCGGCCGCGATGCGCCGCGCACCGAACGACGAGTACCCGCCGAGTGCCACGTTGCCCGAGACGATCTCGACCGAGTCGATGGTGACCGATCGGTGCGCCGGGACCTCCGGAATGTCAACGGAGTCCATCGGGGCGCCGAGGTAACCGGTCGTGGTGGTGTCGGCGAGCCAGTCGGCGAGGACGTCCCGCGTGCTCACGGAGCGGAAGATGTCGAACTCCGCGCTGCCGGCAGGCAGTGCAGTGTCGGTGTCGTTCGTGACGGTCACCGAGAGGGTGAGGTCCTGGTCGCGCTGGACGATCCCACGGTGCGCGGGAGCGACCGAGATCGTGGCCTTGCCCGCATCGGCAGCAGCCGGATCGGCGAGATGGGTCTTGGCCGACGACACCGTCGCGGCATCGGCGTGCGGGGCACTGACGGGCGCGACGACCAGGCCGAGCGCGACGAGGGTCGACGCGGCTGCGGCGAGCGTGGTGCGGAGGATGTGCATACGGAAGCGGGCCACGGGGTCGGTTCGGGCCGAGCACGAGTGTATGAGGCGCGACCATGAACAGGTCCCGTGCGCGCGGGGTTGTGGAGAACTCGGGGCCTCGATCTGGGAGGATGAGCACCGTCATGCAGTCCGTTGCCCAGGCCGTCGAACGACTCGACGCACTCGCCACCACCGAGCCCGTCGACCTCCTCGCTCGGGCCTTCGCCGACGCCGGACACGAGCTGGCCCTGGTCGGCGGACCCGTGCGGGACGCCTTCCTCGGTCGTCCGGTCACCGACCTCGACTTCACGACGAGCGCCCGTCCGGACGACATCCTGCGCATCGTCGAGCCGATCGCGAGCGCCACGTGGGACGTCGGCCGCCAGTTCGGCACCATCGCCGCGCGGGTCGGCGGCGAGCAGGTCGAGATCACCACCTACCGCAGTGACGTGTACGACGGCGAGACCCGCAAGCCCGAGGTCGCGTTCGGCGACACCATCGAGGACGACCTGCTCCGCCGCGACTTCACCGTCAACGCGATGGCGCTCCGGCTGCCGGCCCGTGAGCTCGTCGACGTGCACGGCGGCGTCGAGGACCTGCTGGCCGCCCGCCTGCGCACCCCGCAGGCCGCCGTGGTGTCGTTCCGCGACGACCCGCTCCGGATGATGCGGGCGGCGCGGTTCACGTCGCAGCTCGGGTTCACCGTCAACGACGACGTCCGTGCCGCCATGCAGGACCTCGTCGACTCCATCGACATCGTGTCCGCCGAGCGGGTGCGCGACGAACTCGTCAAGCTGCTCAACACGAGCGACCCCGTGCCGGGCATCCGCCTGCTCGTGGACACCGGACTGGCGCAGCGGTTCCTGCCGGAGCTGCCCGAGATGCAGCTCGAGATCGACGAGCACCACCACCACAAGGACGTCTACGAGCACTCCCTGACCGTGCTCGAACAGGCGATCGGCTACGAGGCCGAGCGGCACGCGGGCGACCCGCCCGACACCGTGCTCCGGCTCGCGGCGCTGCTGCACGACATCGGCAAGCCCGCCACCCGCAAGCTCGAGCCGGGCGGCGCCGTCAGCTTCCACCACCACGACCTGGTCGGGTCGAAGCTCGCGAAGAAGCGGCTCCGTGCCCTGCGCTTCGACAACGACACGATCGCCGCGGTGTCCCGCCTGATCGAGCTGCACCTGCGGTTCTTCGGGTACACCGACGGTGCCTGGACCGACTCAGCCGTCCGGCGCTACGTCCGCGACGCCGGCCCGCAGCTCGAACGGCTGCACGAGCTGACCCGCTCGGACGTCACCACCCGGAACCGCCGCAAGGCCGACCGCCTGGCGTTCGCGTACGACGACCTCGAGGAGCGGATCCGCGTCCTGGCCGAGCAAGAGGAACTGGACTCGATCCGGCCCGACCTGACCGGCGACGACATCATGCGGATCCTCGACATCCCGCCGGGGCGTGCCGTGGGCGAGGCCTACCGCTTCCTGCTCGAGGCGCGGATGGACGACGGGCCGCTCGGGGCCGACGCTGCCGAGGCGCGCTTGCGCGACTGGTGGGCCGCGCGGGACGCGACCAGCTCCTGACGCGCCACCGACGCCCGAGACGCGACCGCCTGACGGACGCGACGGTTCTGCACAGACCGGTGGCGCGCCTCCAGGCCGTCGGGTAGTCTGTGCAGGTTGCCCGGCGCGTGTCTGCGCGCTGTGGCACATGCATCAACCCTCCTGCCCCGGGAACTGCCCGGGGCCGCTGAGACCAGAGGAGGTGGGTTCCGCATGCACCAGTACGAACTGATGGCGATCCTCGACCCCGAGATCGATGAGCGCACCGTCGCTCCCAGCCTGGACAAGTTCCTCGCTGTCATCCGCAACGACGGTGGCACCGTCGACAACGTGGACGTCTGGGGCCGTCGCCGGCTCGCTTACGAGATCGCCAAGAAGTCCGAGGGCATCTACGCCGTCGTCGACTTCACGTCCTCGCCCGAGGCCGCCAAGGAGCTCGACCGTCAGCTCGGTCTCTCCGAGGCCGTGCTCCGCACGAAGGTCCTCCGCGCCGAAGAGGGCATCGCGCAGGTCGCCGCCCAGAAGCAGCGCGACGAGGCACGCGCAGCCCGCAAGGCTGCCAACGCCTCCGCAACCGCGACCGCGAGCGCCGAGTAACCCGTGGCCGGCGAAACCGTCATCACGGTGGTGGGCAACCTCACCGCGGACCCCGAGCTGCGGTACACGCAGAACGGGCTCGCAGTGGCGAACTTCACCATCGCCTCCACGCCTCGCACGTTCGACCGTCAGGCGAACGAGTGGAAGGACGGCGACGCGCTGTTCCTCCGCGCGAGTGTGTGGCGGGAGTTCGCCGAGCACGTGGCGGGGTCGCTGACGAAGGGCTCGCGCGTCATCGCGCAGGGTCGTCTGCGTCAGCGTTCCTACCAGGACCGCGAGGGTCAGCAGCGCACGAGCATCGAGCTCGAGGTCGATGAGATCGGCCCGTCGCTCCGGTACGCGACCGCACAGATCACCCGCGCAGCGGGTGGCGGCGGTGGTCGTGGCCAGGTCGGCGGCGGCAACGGTGGCGGTCAGCAGGGCGGCGGCAACGGCGGCTGGAACAACAACGGTGGCGGCAACGCCTCCGCTGGTGGCCAGTCCGACGAGCCGTGGTCCCCGCAGGGTGGCCAGCAGGGCGGCGGCAACGCACAGTCGAACGACGTGTGGAGCACCCCCGGCGGCAACTTCGACGACGAGACCCCGTTCTGATCCTCTCGGTTCCGACGGACACACAACTTTTCTTCTAAGGACAAATCACTATGGCTGGAAAGAGCACCGGCGACCGCCGGAAGCCTCGCGGCAAGGGCGGCAAGAACGCCGCTCCCGCGAAGTCGATCAAGGTCGGCGTCATCGACTACAAGGACGTTGCGACCCTTCGCAAGTTCATCTCGGAGCGTGGAAAGATCCGCGCCCGTCGCATCACCGGCGTCTCCGTCCAGGAGCAGCGCCTCATCGCCCGTGCCGTGAAGAACGCCCGTGAGATGGCGCTCCTCCCCTACGCCGGCTCCGGCCGCTGATCGGAGGTCGACACATGTCGAAGCTCATCCTCACCCACGAGGTCTCCGGCCTCGGTTCCGCTGGCGACGTCGTCGACGTCAAGAACGGCTACGCCCGCAACTACCTCATCCCCCAGGGCTTCGCTGTCGCGTGGTCCAAGGGCGGCGAGAAGCAGGTCGAGTCGATCCGTGCCGCGCGCACCGCGCGTGAGCTCGCCACCATCGAAGAGGCACAGGACCTCAAGATGAAGCTCGAGAACGCGACCATCTCCCTGGCGGTCAAGGCCGGCAAGGACGGTCGTCTGTTCGGCTCCGTCCGTCCGGGCGACGTCGCTGACGCCGTCCAGGCGCAGGGCGTCGGCTCGCTCGACAAGCGCAAGGTCGAGGTCCCCGCGACCATCAAGACCGTCGGTGACCACGAGGCCACCGTGCGTCTGCGCGAGGACATCACTGCCGTGATCTCGCTCAAGGTCGTCGCTGCCAAGTAGCACTGACGTTCCGCTCCACGACGGGCGGGTCTCCTCCGGGAGGCCCGCCCGTCGTTGCGTTGGCGGGGGCGGGGTCGGGT
>NZ_CACSJV010000094.1:0-4399 GCF_902706105.1 Curtobacterium sp. 18060
CGCCTACGCCGTCGGCAGGTACCGCCGCGACGACACGAGCACCGCGCACCACGACACGACACCGAGTCCGACGATCACCCAGAGGACGACCGGCAGCGCCACGACGTTCGCGATCGCCGCGATCACGGCTGGCGCCAGGAACCCCGCGTACGCCGCCGCGTAGAACACCCCGGTGAGGCCGGCCAGGTCGCGGGACCCCGCGATCCGCTGCACCTCGAGCAGCGACGACACCAGGGCGAGCCCGATCCCGACGCCGATGACGACGTTCGCGACGAGTCCGACCACGACGGACTGCAGCTCGATCGCGACGACGACCACGGCGATGCCGGCGGTCATGCACGCGAGGGCCGTCGTGAGCCCGCGGGCCGAGGTCAGCGAGTGCACGCGCCGCGCGAGCGGTTGGACCGCGCTGGACACCCCGAGGGCGACGACGGTCGCGGCGGTGGCGAACAGCAGGCCCCACGCGCCGGTGGCTCCGGTGAGCCGGGTCGGCAGGTAGCCGTACCCGATCGCCGCCGAGCCGAAGATCCACGGGGCGGTGACGAGCACCACGCGGGTGAACCGTCGGTGCCCGGCGCTCGGTACCCGCAGCTGGCGCCACCACGGACCGGGGACCCCGCCGGAGCGGTTGGTCTCGGGGGTGCGCCAGACGACGACGGCGAAGGGCAGGGCGACGACGATGTGGACCAGGAAGGGCAGCACCTCGGGGATCGGCCCCCACTGTGCGATGAGCCCGGCCACCAGCGCGCCGGAGGCCGAACCGAGCGTGAACGCCAGCGAGGCCCGGCGGGCACCGGACCCGGCGTCGGCGGATGGGTCGAAGCGTCCCTGCGACAGCTCCTTGACCCAGCTGTTGCCGACGGCCATCGCGATGCCGACGGTGATGCCGGAGAACAGTCGTCCGGCTGCCAGGAACCCGGGGCCGAGCGGTCCGAGCGCGAGCAGTCCGCTGCCGACGACGGCGGACACGATGGCGGCGAGCATGAGGGGCTTGCGGCCGTGCCGGTCGGACAGCGACCCGGCGACGAGCAGCGCCGGCGCGAGCCCGAGCACGTAGACGCCCAGGAAGACGTTGACGACGACCGACGAGTAGTGCTCGCGGCCCTCGTACATGAGCAGCAGGGGCGAGAACTGGTTGCCGCCCCACGAGCAGACGAACACCGCGCCCCACACCGCGACCCAGGGCATCACGCGCGCCGAGGGGACGGACAGCGAGCCGGTGGTGGGGATGCTCCCCGTCGCGCTCACAGGGCACCCCGGTGCGAGGCGACGTGGGCGTGCAGGACCTCGGCGTAGCGGGCCGAGTCGCCTGCTGCCAGGGCTGCCGCGAGGGCTCGGTGGTCGTCGAGCGAGGCCTGCAGCTGCGACGGCTGCACCCGCATCAGCTGGTGTCGGAGCCGGTTCTGCCGGTCACGGAGCGTCTGTGCGAAGCGCACCGCGATCGCGTTCCGCGACGCGCCGATCACCGCACCGTGGAACGCCGCGTCGACCTCGATGAACCGGTCGACGTCGCCCGTCGCGACCGCCTGCTCCTGCTCCGCCAGCATGGCCTGGAGGCCCGGGGTGACGTCCGCCACGCGGCCGTCGGTCACGACTCGGGTCGCCGCCGTGGCCTCGATCGCCTCGCGCATCTCCAGTACGTCCGCCGCCTCGTTCGGGGACATCGGGCGCACCACCGCACCCTTGCGGGACTCCAGGGTGAGCAGGTCCTCGGCGGCCAGGCGCAGGAAGGCCTCGTGCACGGGGGTGCGGGACACCCCGATCTCCTGGCACAGGGCGTTCTCGCTGATCGCGGTCCCACCCGGGAGGTCGCCGCGGATGATCGCCCGCTTGACGTGGTCGTACGCGCGGTCGGATGCGGCCTGGGTCGTCGTGTGCTGCTCCACGGTGAACGATCGTACGCCCTTGCACGCAACGCTGCATGCCGTCACGTGACGTGTTGTTCACACCACCGGGTCACACGCGGCGGCACACGTCGATACGCTGGCCGGACGTCAACGGAGACGCACACACAGGAGGTTCCCCATGGAGCGGATCACCAGGGCCGACGACCGAGTCCACCGCCCGGCCGGACCGTGGACACCGACCGTCCACCGGCTGCTCGCACACCTGCACGAACAGGGGTTCGTCGCGGCACCGGAACCGATCGAGCACGGCGACACCCTCGAGACGGTGTCGTTCGTCCCCGGGGTCGCGGGGGAGTACCCGTGGACCGAGGACGTCGCGAGCGAAGCCGCCCTCGTCACGAGCGCACGGCTGCTCCGGCACTTCCACGACGCCGCGACCACGTTCCCGCGTGACGGGGCACGCGACTGCTGGTCGCAGGCCGAACGCACCCCCGTCGAGACGATCGTGCACGGCGACTTCGCCCCGTACAACTGCGTCTACGACGGCATCCAGGCCGTGGGGCTCATCGACTTCGACACCGCACACCCCGGCCCCCGGGTCTGGGACGTCGCGAGTGCCGTGTACCGGTTCGCCCCGTTCACCACCGGCGCCGTCGAGGGCATGACGGCCCCGGACCTCGACGACCGGCTCGCCCGTGCCGCGGAGTTCTGCCGCGCCTACGACCTCGACGACCGCTCCCGCAGCGTCCTCGCCGAGACGATGGCCGCGTCCCTCGTCGCGATGGTCACCACCATGGAGACCGAGGCCGCCGCCGGCAACCCGAAGTTCGTCAGCGACCTGGCGCACGGGCACGCCGACCTGTACCGGGCCGACGTCGCCTACATCGAGCAGCACGCCGACGCCATCGCCGCCGCCGTCGCGTGACCCCGACCCCTGCGCAGCTCCGCACGCTGCGGCTCGCCGCGCAGGGGATCGCCGTCCCCGGCCTCAGTCCCACCGCGGCCGTCGAACGGATGACTGCCGTGCAGGGGCAGGACCTCGGCCAGGTCCTCTGGGCCATCGGGGTCCGCACACCCGGGGCCACCCGTGACGACGTCCGCGCCGCTTTCGACCGCGGCGAGCTCGTCCGCTCCTGGCCGATGCGGGGCACCCTGCACGCCATGCGCCCCGACGACCTCCGGCTCCTGCTCTCCCTGACCGCCGAACGGACCCTGCGCAGCATCGCCCGACGCGCCACCGAACTCGGCATCGACCAGCGCTTGCTCGCCCGAGCACGGGACACCACCGTCGCCGCACTGTCCGGCGGCCGCGCCCTCGTCCGCGACGAACTCTTCGACGAGTACCGCGCCGCCGGCATCGACCCCACCGCCGGCCGCGGCTACCACCTGCTGCTGCAGCTCTCGCAAGAGGGACTCGTCGCCTGGGGGCCCACCGCCCGCGTCGGCCAGGGCCTCGTGCTCCTCGACGAGTGGGCACCGGCGCTCGCCGAGGTCCCCGACCGCGACGAAGCACTCCGCCGGGTCCTGCTCGGCTACCTGCGCGGCCGCGGCCCCGCCACCGAGGCCGACGCCGCCAGCTGGACGAAGCTCCCGCTCGGCGACCTCCGCCGTGCCCGAGCCGCCGCCGGCGACACCGTCGAGGACCTCGGCGACGGACTGCTCGCGCTCGCCGACCGTCCCACCACCAGTGGCACACCCACCGGCCACCTGCTGCCCGGGTTCGACGAGTACCTGCTCGGGTACGCCGACCGTTCCGTCCAGCTCGACCCCGCACACGCCGACCGGGTCGTCCCGGGCTCCAACGGCATGTTCCTGCCGATGGCCGTCGTCCGCGGGCGGGTTGTCGGCACCTGGAAGCGGACCGAGCGCGCCAGCGGGGTGGCCGTCACCGTCACACCCTTCGCGGCACTCGACACGGCATCGGTGCGCGCGCTCGAGGCGGCCGCCGCCCGGTACGCGCGGTTCCTCGACGCGCCCGTCGCGTTCGGGGTGGTGGAGGCGACCAGCCGCTGACCGCAGCTTCCCTCGCCAGCTCCACCGCACCTCCAGGCCGTCCCCAGCATCCACGCGGCGGACTCGTACCCTGCCTCGGGTAATGTCGCAGGGCCATGACCGACAGCCCGGCCGACGCCACCCCGTACGAAGTCCTCGGCGTCCCCGCGACCGCCGACGACGACGCGCTCCGCCGCGCCTACCGGCGCGCCGCCCGCGAATCCCACCCCGACCTCGGCGGCGACGCCCAGCACTTCCGCCGCGTCCAGCTCGCCTGGGAACGCATCGGCACGCCCGCAGCACGCCGCGCCTACGACGCGGGCTCCCGCGGATCGTTCAGCAGCAGCGGCGCCGGTCCGTTCAGCACGTCCGGTGCGTCCGGTTCGTCGACCGGGAGGCCCGACACCGGTCGCGACGCCTACGCACCCCCGTCAGCCCGTCGCGACACCCGCCCCCGCGCCCGGTCCCACGGACACCCCGGCGGACGCTCCCGCGAGGTCTTCCTGCAGGCAGAACGCGAATGGGTCGGCCTCGGCGACCCCATCGAGGACCCCTACGAC
>NZ_CACSJV010000095.1:0-4383 GCF_902706105.1 Curtobacterium sp. 18060
GCGCGGAGAAGCGGGGCGGGCCTCCCGGCTGTCCCTGCCACGCGACCTGCTGCCCGGCGCCCTGCTGCCCGGCCCCCTGCTGACCACCGCCAGGCGTCTGCCAATCGGACATGACCTCGGCCCCCTTCGTCGTGTCGGTCCGCGCTGCGACGCGCGGTCCACCTCCATCCTGGCGGAAAACGCCGCGTGACGGGGCCTCGGCTATCGTGTGGGGACACGTGCCGACCCGGCACCACCCGCACGCCACACGGAGTCCACATCACATGACACCGCGCATCCTCGTCGTCGACGACGACCAGGCCCTCGCCGAGATGATCGGCATCGTCCTCCGCTCGGAGGGCTACGAACCCGAGTTCAGCGCCGACGGCAACGACGCCGTCGACGCGTTCCACAGCACGAAGCCGGACCTCGTCCTGCTCGACGTGATGCTCCCGGGCATCGACGGCATCGAGGTCTGCAAGCGCATCCGTGCCGAGAGCGGCACGCCGATCATCATGCTCACCGCCAAGAGCGACACCGCCGACGTCGTCCTCGGCCTCGAGAACGGTGCCGACGACTACGTCGTCAAGCCGTTCAACCCGAAGGAGCTCGTCGCCCGCATCCGCACGCGGCTGCGGCCGAGCGCCACCGACGCCACGGTGCTGCACGTCGGTGACGTGACGGTCGACGTCGCCGGGCACGAGGTCCGCCGCGGTGACACCGTCATCGCGCTCACCCCGCTCGAGTTCGACCTGCTCCGCGCGCTCGCCGAGAAGCCGAACCAGGTCTTCACCCGCGAGATGCTGCTCGAGCAGGTCTGGGGCTACCACTACAAGGCCGACACCCGCCTGGTGAACGTGCACGTCCAGCGCCTGCGCGCGAAGATCGAGCACGACCCGGACAACCCGAAGACCGTCACCACGGTCCGCGGCGTCGGGTACCGGGCCGGAGGAGCCTGACCACCGTGCCGCCCGCCCCGCCCGCCGGCACCGCTCCCGGCACGGCAGCCGGTGCCGCCCCCGGCACGGCCACCGTGTCGATCGGGGTGGTCGGCCGTGGCCGACGACGGATGCGCCGCTGGGTCCGCCGTGGCTGGCGGCCCGTCGCGTACGTGTGGCGTCGGTCCCTGATGTTCCGCTCGGTCGCCATCACCGTGATGACGACCGGACTGGCGGTCGGGATCATCGGCACCGCCGTCATGGTGAGCATCTCGACGAACGTCTACTCGCAGCGCCGCGACCAGATCGAGTCCGAGTCGGCCCGCGCGACCATCGTCGCGCAGGGGATCTTCGACGCCGCCACCGCGGCCGAGGACAACAACCAGTCCGAGCTCGAGACGCTGCAGAACGAGGCGCAGCAGGCGATCCTGTCGAACACGACGAGCCCCGGCGGCACGAGCATCGCGATCGAGCGGAGCCCGGACCAGTCCACGCCGCAGACGCTGCAGACCATCGCGAGCCAGGACTTCCCGGACGCCGTCATCACGGACGCCCTGCGCAAGGAGGTCGGCGCGAACACCGGCAAGCTCAGCCTGCAGCCGGTGCAGCTCGACGACGACGGCCGCCGCGTGCCCGGGTTGGCCGTCGGCTCCACGCTGCAGATCCCGAGTGCCGGCCAGTACGAGCTGTACCTGGTCTACGACCTGTCCGATGCCCAGCAGACCCTGGACTTCGTGTCGCAGACGCTCTCGATCGGCGGCGTCGCGCTCATGGTGCTCATCGCCCTGGTGACCTCGCTCGTCGTCCGGCTGGTCGTGGTCCCGATCCGCGAGGCAGCGGAGACGAGCCGCAAGATCGCCGCCGGACGCCTCGACGAACGCATCCCGGTGCGCGGCCAGGACGACCTGGCGACCCTCGCGCGGAGCTTCAACGGCATGGCCGAGGCCGTCAGCCGGCAGATCACCCAGCTCGCCGAGCTCTCCCGCGTGCAGCAGCGCTTCGTGTCGGACGTGTCCCACGAGCTGCGCACGCCGCTCACCACCATCCGGCTCGCCGGTGACATGCTCTTCGACTCCCGGCACGCGTTCGAGCCCTCGGTCGGGCGCTCGGCCGAGCTCCTGCACGCCCAGGTGGAGCGGTTCGAGCTGCTGCTCGCCGACCTGCTCGAGATCTCCCGCTACGACGCGCAGGCCGTGCAGCTCGACACCGAGCCGTCGGTGCCGGCGGCGCTCGCCGCGGACATCGTCGAGGAGTTCCGCCCCCTGGCCGAACGCGCCGGCATCGACCTGCAGCTCGCCACCCCCGGCGGCCACACCACGATGCGACTCGACGCCAAGCGCGTCCGCCGCATCCTGCGCAACCTGGTCGGCAACGCGATCGAGCACGGTGACGCCAAGCCCGTCCAGGTCGTCGTCGACAGCGACGCCCGCACGGTCGCCATCGCGGTGCGCGACCAGGGCGTCGGCATGCCGCCGGAGGACGCAGCACGGGTGTTCGACCGGTTCTGGCGCGCCGACCCGAGCCGCAAGCGCACCATCGGCGGCACCGGCCTGGGTCTCGCGATCAGCCTGGGCGACGCGAAGCTCCACGGCGGTCGGATCGACGTGTGGTCGCGCCCCGGTCAGGGGTCGACCTTCGTGCTGACGCTGCCCCGCAACGAACAGGTCACCGCCGTGACGTCGGCGATCCCGCTGCCCGAGCTCGACGAGTCGTACGACGGCCCCCGCGCCGTGCGAGAGGAGTCCTGATGCGTCCCCGTCTCCGTCCCCGCTTCCGGCACGTCGTCGCCGCGGCGCTGGCGGCGGTCAGCGTGCTGGCGCTCACCGCCTGCGCCGCCATCCCCGTCGACGGCGCCGTCCGCACCGGGCAGACGATCAAGGACGAGTCGCTGTCCGGCGTCGACTTCCGGCCGGACAAGCCGATCACCGGCTCCGACCAGACGGCGATCCTGCGCGGGTTCATCGCGGCGGCCACCGGTGCACAGGACAACTACGCCATCGCCCGGCAGTTCCTCGCCTCGGACTTCTCGCAGCAGTGGAACCCGCGGCAGGGCGTCACGATCCGCGACGGCAGCGGCACCGTCGAGCGCGCCGACGACCGCGAACTGACGTACACGCTCACCGCGAGCGCGACGGTGGACTCCGAGGGGGAGTACACCCAAGCGGTCCGCCCGACCTCGTCCACGCTGACGTTCCAGTTCACCCGCGAGGACGGCGAGTGGCGCATCGCCTACGCCCCGGACGGCATCATCCTGTCCCCGGTGAGCTTCGACTCCGTCTTCCAGCAGCACGCCCTGTACTTCTACGACCCGACGTTCCGGTTCCTCGTGCCCGACGAGCGCTGGTTCCTCGCCCGCTCGTCCACCAGCACCCGCATCGCCAGCGCCCTGATGGCCGGTCCCGCCGACTGGTTGAAGGGCGCCGTGGTCTCGTCGTTCCCCGAGGGCACCCAGCTCTCCCTGAACGCGGTCACCATCGACAGCGGCACGGCACTCGTCGACCTGTCCAGCGACGCCCTGCGGGCCAGCACCGTCGACCGCGTCCGGATGCGCGAGCAGCTGAGCAAGTCGCTCGCCTCGGTCGCCACGATCTCGTCGGTGTCGATGACCATCGAGGGCGCGAGCCTGTCCGTCCCGGACTCGAGCGGGGCGAACGCGCAGCAGAACCCGGACGTCGACCCCCGCCCCCTCGTCGACGAGGACGGTGTGGTCGGCTACGCGGCCACGGGCACCGGCAAGGTCTCGAAGCTCGGCGGCGGCGTCGGCGACACCGTGGCCGGCCTCGACCCGACCTCGATCTCGCTGTCCGCCTCCGGCACCACGGCCGCCGTCGGCAACCGCGACGGTGCCGTCGTCGTCCGCGGCGACGACCACCTGCGCGTCGACGCCCGCGAGGACCTCGTCGCCCCCGCGATCGACGACCTCGGGTTCGTGTGGGTCGGCCAGTCGTCGGACACCCGCCGGATCACCGCCTACGGCCTCGGCGGCGACCCGCACCAGGTCGCGACGTCGTTGCCGCGCGGCGACCTCGTGTCGTTCCAGGTCTCCCGCGACTCGACCCGGGCACTCGCCCTGATCCAGACCGCCGACGGCCCCGGCCTGTACGTGATGGCGATCATCCGCGGGTCCGACCGGTCCCCGACGTCGTTCGGCGCAGCCGTCCGGGTGCAGGCAGCCACCGGCGACGCGGTCGGGGCGACGTGGGTGAACGACACCGACGTGGCCTCGGTCGGGCAGACCACGGCCGGGCCGAACGTCGTCCGGACCACCATCGGCGGGCAGTCGAGCACCCTGCCGAAGCCGGACGGTCGTGCGACCTCGATCAGCGGCGGGAGCGGTGGTGCTCTGCTGCTCCGGATGTCGAGCGGGTCGGTGCTGCAGTCGACCGGCGGCGGTTGGGACACCACCGGCGTGACCGCCGACGTGCTCGGCGTCCAGCGCTGACGTCGCGGTCACCCCTCCACACCC
>NZ_CACSJV010000096.1:0-4381 GCF_902706105.1 Curtobacterium sp. 18060
CCGCCGCCCACGCCCCACCCCCGCACACGACGAAGGCCCCACACCGTTCGGTGCGGGGCCTTCGTGCGGCGCTCAGGAGATCAGAGCGACGCAACCTTCTTCGCGATGGCCGACTTGCGGTTCGCGGCCTGGTTGCGGTGGATGACACCCTTGCTCACGGCCTTGTCGAGCTTCTTCGACGCGGTGGCCAGGGCGGCAACGGCCTTGTCCTTGTCGCCAGCGGCAACGGCGTCGTTGGTGTGACGGATGAACGTCTTCAGCTCCGACTTGTAGGCCTTGTTGCGCTCGGTGGCCTTGAGGTTGGTCTTGATGCGCTTGATCTGCGACTTGATGTTCGCCATGTGTAGCTCCTGCTTCGTCTCGTACGGGTGGGCGCGACCGCGGGGTAGAGGGGCCCTCGGTCGCATCGCGTTCCACCCGTGGGCGGGGAACGCGCAAGCCAGCCACCAACATTACCAGGCGAACGGCCCGCCACCAAAGCACGAAACACCGCCGGATCGGCGTGATCTCGCGGCAACACGCACCGGATACGGTGTCGGGCATGCCATCCCTCGCTCCTCGGATCGACACCGTGCCCGCCTCTGGCATCCGGAGGGTCTTCGAGCAGGCAGCGCTGCTGCAGTCCGCCGGCACCCCGGTCACGATGCTCGTGATCGGCGAACCGGACGTGCCCGTGGCACCGCACATCGGTGACGCGGCCCGTCGCGCGTGGACCGAGGACCGTACCGACTACACGCCGAACGGCGGCATCGCACCCCTGCGCGAGGCGATCCGCGACAAGCTCCGCCGCGAGAACCGCATCGAGGCCGACCTCGAACAGATCTGGATGACGATCGGTGCGACGCAGGCCCTGTTCCAGGCGATGACGCTGACGCTGAGTCCCGGCGACGAGGTCCTGGTGCCGGATCCTGGTTACACGACCTTCACGATGAACGCGCACATCCTCGGGGCCACGCCAGTGCCGTACCGGCTCGAACCGCAGCACGGGTTCGAACCCGACCTCGAGGCACTCGAGGCGAGCGTCACCGAGCGCACCCGTGTGCTCGTGGTGAACTCGCCGTCGAACCCGCTCGGCTCGGTGTTCGGCGAGGACACCCTCCGCGCGCTGCTCTCCTTCGCGAAGCGGCACGACCTGTGGGTGATCAGCGACGAGGTCTACGAGTACTTCACCTACGGCACCCGCCACGTCAGCCTGGCTGCGCTCGACGAGGACGACCGGGTGTTCTCCGCGTTCTCGCTGAGCAAGACCTACGCCATGACGGGCGTCCGGGTGGGGTACCTCGTCACGCCGAAGGGTCTCGGGCCGACGATGCGCACCACGCAGGAGGCGATGATCAGCTGCGTCGCCGAACCCGACCAGTACGCGGCGCTGGCGGGGATCGTGGGGGACCACTCCGCGGTCCGCGACGCCCGCGAGCACTACCGGGCGAACCTCGAGGTCGCGAAGGAGGTCCTCGACGCCGCCGGCATCCGGTACCTCGACCCGCGCGGCGCCTTCTACCTCTGGGTCGACGTGTCGCACGCCTCGGACGGCGACGTCGCGGCGTGGGCGCTCGGCCTCCTGCAGCGCGAGGCCGTCGCGGTCGCGCCCGGCAGCGCGTTCGGCCGCACCGGCGAGGGCTGGATCCGCGTCTGCCTGGCCGCCACCCCCGACGACCTGCGGCGCGGCCTGGGCGCGTTGCCGGCGCCGGCGCACGCCTCCGTCTGACGGGCGATCGCGGCCAGGAGGCCCGGTGCCGGTCGGCGCGACAGCGCACGGTGCGCAGTCCTCCACCTGGTGCGAGGATGCTCGCCCCGTGCCGCGCAGCATCCGGTCACGGGGCGGTCAACCGCGCACGGGCCCGCCGACCTTGCACCGTGCGGGGCCAGCACGCCGGCGCGAGGGCGCACCAAGCGCGCGTCGCATGGACCCGCGCAGCCGCGCCGTGCCTCCAGAGCGGGTGAAGCATGGGAGACTGGGCCGACCGTCCGACCCACCTGAGGAACCGTGAGCCCACAAGCATCCGCTCCGCTCGAGCCCGCCGCGACCCCGGCCGGCGCGATCCGCAACTTCTGCATCATCGCGCACATCGACCACGGCAAGTCCACGCTGGCCGACCGCATGCTGCAGATGACCGGCGTCGTCGAGGAGCGCGCGATGCGCGCGCAGTACCTCGACCGCATGGACATCGAGCGCGAGCGCGGCATCACGATCAAGTCGCAGGCCGTCCGCATGCCGTGGGAGCTCGACGGTGAGACCTTCGCGCTCAACATGATCGACACCCCCGGGCACGTCGACTTCTCGTACGAGGTCTCCCGTTCCCTGGCGGCGTGCGAGGGCGCGATCCTGCTCGTCGACGCCGCCCAGGGCATCGAGGCGCAGACGCTGGCGAACCTGTACCTGGCGCTCGAGAACGACCTCGAGATCATCCCGGTCCTCAACAAGATCGACCTGCCGGCAGCCGAACCCGAGAAGTACGCGGCCGAGCTCGCGCAGCTGATCGGCGGCAAGCCGGAGGACGTCCTGCGCGTCTCGGGCAAGACCGGCGTCGGCGTCCCCGAGCTCCTCGACCTGGTGGTCCGGCGTGTGCCGGCACCGGTCGGCGACGTCGAGGCCGCGCCCCGCGCGATGATCTTCGACTCGGTCTACGACAGCTACCGCGGCGTCGTCACGTACATCCGGATGATCGACGGCTCGATCAAGCCGCGCGAGAAGGTCCAGATGATGTCGACCAAGTCGACGCACGAGATCCTCGAGATCGGGGTGTCGAGCCCCGAGCCGATCCCGACGAAGGGGCTCTCCGTCGGCGAGGTCGGCTACCTGATCACCGGCGTGAAGGACGTCCGCCAGTCCAAGGTCGGCGACACCGTCACGAGCGCGCAGAAGCCCGCGACCGAGGCCCTGCCCGGCTACACGGACCCGAAGCCGATGGTGTTCTCGGGCCTGTACCCGATCGACGGGTCGGACTACCCGGACCTCCGCGACGCGCTCGACAAGCTCAAGCTCTCCGACGCGGCCCTGGTCTACGAGCCCGAAACGTCCGTTGCGCTCGGCTTCGGCTTCCGCTGCGGGTTCCTCGGCCTGCTGCACCTCGAGATCATCACCGAGCGGCTCTCGCGCGAGTTCGGCCTCGACCTCATCACGACCGCGCCGAGCGTGATCTACGAGGTCACGAACGAGGACAACTCCGTGACCGAGGTCACGAACCCGTCCGAGTTCCCCGGCGGCCGCATCGTCGAGGTCCGCGAGCCCATGGTCCGCGCGGCGATCCTCGCCCCGAAGGACTACGTCGGCGCGATCATGGAGCTGTGCCAGTCGCGTCGCGGCTCGTTGCTCGGCATGGAGTACCTCGGCGAGGACCGCGTCGAGATCCGCTACGAGATGCCCCTCGGCGAGATCGTGTTCGACTTCTTCGACCAGCTGAAGAGCAAGACGCAGGGCTACGCCTCGCTCGACTACGAGCCCATCGGCGACCAGGCGGCCGACCTCGTCAAGGTCGACATCCTGCTGCAGGGCGACCAGGTCGACGCGTTCAGCGCGATCGTGCACCGCGACAAGGCCTACGCCTACGGCACGCTGATGACCGAGCGGCTGCGCAAGCTCATCCCGCGCCAGCAGTTCGAGGTCCCGATCCAGGCGGCCATCGGCGCGCGGATCATCGCCCGCGAGAGCATCCGCGCGATGCGCAAGGACGTCCTGGCGAAGTGCTACGGCGGTGACATCACCCGCAAGCGCAAGCTCCTCGAGAAGCAGAAGGAGGGCAAGAAGCGCATGAAGACCATCGGTCGGGTCGAGGTCCCGCAGGAAGCCTTCATCGCAGCGCTCTCCGGCGACGTGGAAGAGAAGAAGAAGTAGCGACGGGTCAGCGGGTCCGAGCGGCCCGCGCCCGCAGCACGGCCAGGCAGAGGGCCGGGAGGCTCGCGGCGGCCAGTCCCGCCAGTGCGGTCCGCAGGATGACCAGCCCGGCGGCCGCACCGAAGTCCGTCTGCTGGGTCGCGGCGATCCCGGATACGACGGCGCCGAGGGCCAGGGCGATCGTCACGGCGCCGAGCCACTGCGGCATCCGCGTGGCCCGGTGCCGCCGCACGGCGGACACGAGGCTGGCGCCGAACAGCAGGACCCCGGCTCCGGCGCAGCACGCACCGACCGCGGCGATCGCGTTCGCGGTGTCGAAGGTGTCCCACTGCGCGGCCGGCGTGGCGACGTACCGCGTCGACGAGCCGATGCTCGCCGTCGTCGCGTCGACGAGGACACGCGCGAGTGCGGCGGCGCCGAAGGCGACGAGCGTGAGCGCGGCGAGCGTCGTGGTCCGACGGTCGACGGACCGCCAGGGCGCGGGGGTGGAGCGGGGCCTGTCTCTTATACACATCTGACGCTGCCGACGATCTTACGCGTGTAGAT
>NZ_CACSJV010000097.1:0-4234 GCF_902706105.1 Curtobacterium sp. 18060
CCCGCACCCCGAGGTTCCGAAATCTCGGCATCTCGCGCCGCATCCGGGCCGTCCGTGGAACCTCGGCGCGACGCACGCGGCATGTCGTGGAACCTCGCGGCGACGGAGACGCATCGCTCCCCACCCACCCGTCCAGTCGCGAGTGCGCTCCACGTGCCGCCGAGGCGACTCCCCGAGGTTCCGAGATCTCGGCATCTCGCGCCGCGTCCGGGCCGTCCGTGGAACCTCGGCGAAACGCACGCGGCATGTCGTGGAACCTCGGCGGCAGGGGTGGAGGACGTCTGGCCGACTGCGGCGCGACGCGCGCGCGTCGCGGAGCGGCCGCGAGCCGTCGGCCACGGCCGGTGCGACCGACGGTCAGCGACCGCTCGGCGCCGCCCCGGCGGGGTGTCGCGACCGATAAGCGCTGCTCAGCTGGGCAGGTAGGCCGGACCACGGCGGACGGGAGGCCCGTGGCGGCCGCGATCCGTGCCTCCCGTCCGCCGTTCGGTCACGTCTCGTCGCCCGCCCGGCCCTCACCGGAGGTCACGCCGCGCCGCGCGTGCCGCGCCGCGCGGTCGCTGACCGTCGGATGCGGCCAGAGCCGCCGACGGTCTGCGACCACTCGGCGCCGGCCCGACGGGGTGTCGTGACCGATCGGCACACGGCAAACGAGGGGGGAAGCACAGACAGCGCCGCGCACGGGCACCCGTCAGCGGTAGCCGCCGTCCTCCAGCCCCGCCTCGACCTCGAAGCGGTTGCGGAGCGGGTCTCGGCCGGCGACGGCGTACAGCACGGGCATGAGCATGCCGTACCGCCGCCACTGCTCGACGTGCACCCGCTCGTGCCGCAGCACCCGGGGCCCGTCGTTGTCCCGGGTCAGGTACACCGAACCGACGCAGGTGCCACCACGCCGGAACACCCACCGCGGCAGGCCCGAGCAGACGACGAGCCCGTCGACCACGCGGACGCGGCCGGTCGACAGCGGCACGCCGATCGCCAGGCCCACCGCCGTGGCGAACAGCCACCCCACCCGCGACACGGGGGAGTCGAGCAGCGCCCGGCGTGCCAGTCCGCGCATGCTCAGGCCGGGCGACCGTAGGTCTCGAGCAGCCGGAGCCAGATCTCGTTCATCGTCGGGTAGGCCGGCACCGCGTGCCAGAGGCGGTCGACGGGTACCTCGCCGACGACGGCGATCGTCGCCGCGTGCAGCATCTCGGCGACGTCCTGGCCGACGAAGGTGACGCCCACGACGACCCCGCGGTCCTCGTCGACGACCATCTTGGCGCGGCCGGTGTAGCCGTCGGCCTGCAGGGCGGAACCCGCGACGCCGCCGAGGTCGTACTCCACGGCACGGACGTTCAGCCCCTGCTCTCGTGCGGCCTTCTCGGTCAGGCCGACGCTCGCGACCTCGGGGTCGGTGAACGTGACCTGGGGGACCGCGGCGTGGTCGGCGGTCGCGACGTGTGCGCCCCACGGTTCGGTGTGCAGCGGCGTGCCCTGGTGCCGGGCGGCGATCGCCTCGCCGGCCGCGCGGGCCTGGTACTTGCCCTGGTGGGTGAGGAGGGCGCGGTGGTTGGCGTCGCCGACGGCGTACAGCCAGTCGGTGCCGTGCACGAGCATCGTGTCGTCGACCTCGAGCCAGTCGCCGGCGGTGAGCCCGACGGACTCGAGCCCGAGGTCGGCGGTGTGCGGGGTGCGGCCGGTGGCGGCCAGCACCTCGCTCGTGATGACGGTGGTGTCGTCGTCGAGCGTGGTGGTGACGAGCCCGTGCTCGTCGCGGTCGACCCGCACGGGGTTCACGCCGGTACGGACGTCGACGCCGAGCTCGCGGAGGGCATCGGTGACGAGTTCGCCGGCGAACGGTTCCATGCCGCCGAGCAGTCCGTGCCGGGCGACGAGGGTGACCTTCGCGCCGAGCGATGCCCAGGCGGTGGCGAGCTCGGAGCCGGCGACACCGCCGCCGATCACGAGCAGGCTCTCCGGCACCTGCTGGGCGCTGGTGCCCTCGCGGGTGCCCCACGGCTTCGCCTCGGCGAGTCCCGGCACGTCGGGCAGCGCGTGCAGCGAGCCGGTCACGACGGCGACGGCGGCACGGGCGGTGTGCGTCTCGCCGCCGACCTCGATCGTCTTCTCGCCGGTGATGCGGGCGTGGCCGCGGATCAGGGCGATGTCGGCGGACTCGAGCCAGGACACCTGGCCGTCGTCCTTCCAGTCCGAGGTGAACGAGTTGCGGCGCGCGAGCACGTGGGCGGCGTCGAGTTCGCCGGTGACGGCCTGCTTCGCGCCGTCGAGCCGCTTCGCCGCTGCCAGGGCGTGGCCGCTGCGCAGCAGTGCCTTCGACGGCATGCACGCCCAGTAGGAGCACTCGCCGCCGACCAGTTCGGACTCCACGATCGCGACCGCCAGGCCGCGCTTGTGGGCGTAGTCCGCCACGTTCTCGCCGACTGCGCCGGCGCCGATCACGATGAGGTCGTAGTCCGTCATGAGGCCGAGCGTACGCGGACTGGCATGGGGTGCGCCCGGCGCGCCGGGTCGGTTCTCAGGCCACCCGGGAGGCGCTGGTCAACGCCCCGACGACGCGCAGGATCACGCCGAGGTCGTCCACTGCACGCTCCGGGTCGACGGGAGCGAATCCGGTGAGCGCGGCGCCGGCCAGGCGGCGGCCGCGGGTCGCGGCCTGGATCCGCTCGACCAGTCCCGCGCCGTCGAGTCCGAACGGCACCGGCTCGAGAAGGCCGTCGACCTCGGACGGGTCGAGGACGTCGAGGTCGACGTGCACGAACACCGAGGTCGCTCCGGTGGCGTCGACGGCGGCGGCGAGGGCCTCCGGGGTGGCGGCGTCGACGTCGAGTCGTGTGATCCCGGCACGGTCGAGGGCGGCGTCCTCGGCGTCGTCGAGCCCGCGGACGCCCGCGACCACGACCGACGAGGCGGGGAGCACCGGCAGCGCGGGGAACAGCTCGTCGGCGCGGTCGACCAGGATCCGGAGGGCTGCGGTCTCGGCGGCGACGGGCTGGGCGCGGTTGAGTGCGCGGTACCCGCTGGACCCGGCGATGCGGACGAACGCGGTGTCCGGTCCGAGGCCGACGGTCGCGCCGAGGACGCTCGCACCGTCCCCGCCGACGACGAGGACGGGTTCGCTGGCGACGCCGGTCTCCTCGGCCACGCGGTCGGCGACGGCGAGCACGGAGGTGTAGCGGGCGACGGCCGTCTCGAGCCGGTCGCCCGCGCCGGCGGGGACGTCGACCACGGTGGTGGACGCACGGGGGAGGTCGGCCGCGATCGCGGTCGCTCCGTCCCCGAGGCGCATCGCGCGCGACGACGCCGAACCCTGCCACTGACCGACCACGAGGAACTGCATCGTCTCAGTCTGTCAGCTGGGGTCCGGCGTCGTCCGGGAAGGTCGTCCGGGAACGTCAGAGGCTCGACGAGCCGCCCGACTTCAGCGCGGCGAGACGTGCCTCGACCTCGGCGTCCTTGCCGACGTCCTCGAGGCTCTCGAACTGGGCGTCGAGGCTCGACGACTGCAGTTCCTGCTGCCCGAGGACCTTGGCCTCTTCACGACGGACCTTCTCCTCGAAGCGACCGAGGTCGCTCGTCGGGTCGAGTACGTCGATGTTGCCGAGGGCGTCGTTGACCTTGGACTGCGCCTCGGCCGTCTTCGAGCGGGCGACGAGGTTGTCGCGCTTCGCACGGAGCTCCTCGAGCTTCTGCTCCATGCCGGCGAGCCCGGTCTTGAGCTTCTCGACCGCTTCGTTCTGCGAGGCGAGGTTCGGCTCGGCGTCCTTGACCTCCTGCTCGGCCGCGATCTGCTTGCCGATCGCGATCTTGGCGAGGTTGTCGAACTTGTCCGCCTCGGCCGTCTTGCCCTCGGCGCGGTACTTGTCCGCGGCGGTGGAGGCGTTGGCGGCCTTCTGGCCCCACTCGGACGAGGCGCGCTTGTCCTCTTCGTGGTCCTGCTCGAGCAGCCGCACGTTGCCGATCGTCTGCGCGATCGCCGTCTTCGCGTCGGCGATGTTGTTCGTGTAGTCACGCACGAGCTGGTCCAGCATCTTCTGCGGGTCCTCGGCGTTGTCGATGAGCTGGTTGATGTTCGCCCGCACGAGGGTGGAGATGCGGCCGAAGATCGTCTGCTTTGCCATTGCTGTTCCCTTTCCTGGAAGGTCTGACGTGGTGTGTCTGGTCTGTCGGGTGTGTGGTCTGGTCGTCGGGTGGGTCGGGGTCAGAAGCGGCCGCCGCCGGAGAACCCGCC
>NZ_CACSJV010000098.1:0-3864 GCF_902706105.1 Curtobacterium sp. 18060
CCTACCACCGAAAGCGCCGACAGCGCGGTCTCGGGAAGTTGACGCCCATCGAGTACGAAGCAATCATCAACCCACAGGCAGCACTCGCGGCCTAAACCAACGAGTCAACCCAACCTGCAGCAGTCCCGGACTTACCGTTCGGTGCGCACGATCGCGGGCGGGGTCCAGCGCCCGTCGAGGACCTCGTCGCCTGGCTCGTACATGCGCAGGACCGGACGGAATCGTCCCGCGGGGCTCGGCAACCAGTTCGCATCGGGCGAATCGGGCGGCTGGTGCGCGATGGTGATCGTGAGTGCACCGTCGGCGTCTTGGGCGACGTCCGGCGTGCGGTCGCCGATCGAGTAGCGGTTGATGGGGTTTGCGACGAGGAAGAAGTCTGGCACTCCGTACATCGTGAGTGACCAGAACGCGCCCACCGGTGGTGGTGGTGCGAGGCGGAAGGTGTACTCGTGCGTGCCGTCGAGCTGGTCGCCGTGATCGTCGACGAACGTCATCACGTAGGCCGCTTCGTAGGCGTGGTTACCCCACAACCCGCCGAGCGCAGCGCCGGCACGCTCGGCGTAGCGAAGGGTCGGATCCTCGATGCGGAACCGCTCGTCGTCGAGTGCGCCGACCTCGAAGAAGTCGAGGTTGTAGTCGAACACGTGCAGCGTCATCTTCCAGCCGTTCACCTGCGGGCTGGAGCCGGACTCGAGGATCTGCCGCAGTCGGGCCGAGGCCCCCTCGAGTGCGGACGTCAGGGCCGCCACGGCGTCGTCGGGCAAACCAACGTACGGCGACGCCGGCGAATTCACGCCGAGCCCCGCGAAGGACCGTTGCACTGCGGCGTCACGCGGCGCCGGCGGGAACTGCTGCGACCAGACGCGGAAGCGCTCGAGGAACGCCAGCGCGTCCGACACCTCCGGGTCGGGAACGGCCAGCCCGTGCGGTGCAGCATCAGGCGTGCGGGGAGTCAACGTCGTCGCGTCTTGGAGCGCGTGCACCGTCGGGAGGTCGGTGTCGCCGTCGACTGCCCACCGTCCGACGATGGAGGCAACCGCGGTCGGGAACCTGATGACCGTGTCGTCATCGTCAGGTTCGCCGTCCCAGTCCGGTGGCACGAGCAGGTAGTCGCCTGCGGCGGTGCCGGTGGCGCGGTGTCCGACGTAGGCGAAATTGTTCGTCCAGGCATCGACGAACTGCAGCACGTAGTACCGCCCCGCCGTGTCGGGCACGTGCAACGCCACCGGCCCGCTGCTGAGGTCGACTTGAGCCATCGAGTAGAGCGTGTCGTTGTTGATCGTCACGAAGGTGTCATCGGGGCCGGCAAGGGTCCGTCCGTGACTGAAGGTGTTGAACGCAGCGGCCGGTACCGCGCCGATGCCGTCCGTCGTGAACCGCAGCACCTGGAGCAGGTTGAACACCAATGGGAACCCGTAGATGTACGCGTTCGTGACGAGCTGCACATCGATCTCGCCTGTCAGGGGATCATTCGATTCGGCCATGCAGCTGAGTCCATCCGCCCAGCCCGCCGAGGTCGCCACCCAAAACAGGTGGTCTTCCGTGCGGCGGCCGCGCCGCTGGTCACAGGGAGCGCGGTGCAGATCACCACTCTCCTTGGGTCGCCGGCCAACGCAGAAGGCGGGGGCGAAGCTCGCCTTTAGAAGCCCCCCCGCGGCACGGCACCTGACCACCACCGTGACAGCGCAAGCGACAGTAGGCGGGCAGCGTGTCAAGCGCGGCGACTGTCCGTCGTCCCTCTCGTGAGAATCGAGCCAGCGCAAACCGTCCCGATAGCCGGTCGACTACCGCGACTTCGTGCGCATCGGTCCAGCTCCCCCCTCGAGCCCCGTGCTTCCTGATGGGGGCGTTCTCGGATAGGTGGTCCGAAACGATTCCGAATGACGGGACGTCAAACGAGGCGTTCCACCGACGCCCACCACGTGCGGAGGAATCAGCGCCGCCGCACCCCGAGCCCCACCACCGCCACGAGATTGACGGCGCTGCCGACCAAGAACCCCGTCGTCCCACCCGCGACTCCCGCGACCGGCCCGAGCACCGCCATGAGCACCGCCCCGACGACGAAGCCTGCGACCGACGCCAGCGCGACCTGCCGCGACCTCCCCGATGCGAGCAACAGCGCCGCAGGCACGAGCCCGACGGTGAACACCCACACCCCGACCATCAAGTAGCGCAGGTCAGCCACGGCAGCAGCCCCCTCGGCGGGGTAGACGATCGGCAGGAACCACCCGGCGAGCAGCGCCACCAGACCGAACACGACGGCAGAAGCAGCGGCGAACCCGACGACGAGCATCAGCGCGCCGCGAGACCGCAAGGACCCACCATCCGTCCGGTGCGCAAACGCCGGCACGAGCACCTGCCCCAGCGCCTGCCCGAGCATCGATGCCGGCGTCGCCAGGGTGAACGCCGCGGCGTAGACCCCGGCCTCGTGCGCCGACGAGGTCACCTGCGCCGAGATCATCGTCAATTGCAGCAACCCGTTCGAGGTCACCACCGCCAGCACGTTCCACGCCGCGAACCCGAGCACCCCTGCGGCGGGTTCGCGAGCGGCAGGGCCGAAGTCGTTCCACCGCGGCCAGCACGCGATCGCGAACACCGTGTACCCGATGGCCAGCGGCAGCAGCACGAAGGGCTCGAGCCGAGTGATGCACGCCACCACGAGCAGTCCGAGCGCGAGCACGCTCGTCACCGAGTCCCAGAGCGCTACCCGCGGCGCCCGGCCGTAGCCGAGCTGCGCTCCGCGGGCGTAGCAGTACAGCCCGTAGCCGACGACGACCCCGACACCACCGAGCACCATGCCGGGCCCGTTGCCCCAGGCGACCGCGACCGGCACGGTGACCGCGGCGAGCACCACGGTCGACACCAGCATCGACAGCCCGAGCACCCGGTTCACCGCGGCGTCCGACCGCCGACCCCGCAACGCGATCGCCAGGTACCGAGAGGCGGTGTTGCCCGCGGCGTTCGGCCAGAGCAGCGCGACGAACACCGACAGGGACAACAGCGCCGTGGTCTGCCCGAGGGTCTCGGTGCCGAACACCCGCCCGACGACGACGGTCACGAGCAGTTTCGCGACGCCCTGCACCCCGATCCCGACCGTGGCGAGGGCCGCCGACGACGCCACCGAGGACGACGCACCAGAAGAAGGCCGAACAGAAGACCCGCTCACCGCGCCAACGCCTGTTCCACCCATCCACGCCGATGCGCGCGCACCCCGAGCGTCACCGCCCGGACCCCGATGTACCCGAGGGCGAACGCCGCCCACAACCCGGCGAGCGTCCCGCCGGCCCACCACAGCAGCGGCAGGTACACGACCAGGTTCACGCCTCCCGCGATCGCCAGGTACCGCGCATCCCCGGCCCCGATCAGCACCCCGTCGAGCACGAAGACGTACCCGGCCACGGGCATCCCGACGGCGATGAGCACCAGCACGAGCGGCAGCGCGTCCCGCACGGCGGACGAGTCGGAGAACACCGGACCGAGCACACCACTGACAGCCAGGGTCACCGCCCCGAGCAGCGCCCCACCGACGATCCCGAGCAGCACGAGCCGCCGCGTCACCAGCCCTACCCGGGCCGGGTCCCGCGCCCCGAGCCCGTGCCCGACGAGCGCCTGCCCGGCGATGGCCAGGGCGTCGAGCGCGAACGCCAGGGTCGAGAACACGGTCAGCCCGACCTGCGTGGTCGCGAGTCCCGCGGTCCCGAGCCCGGCAGCGGCCCCGACCGTCGCGAGCATCGCGATCCGCAACGACGCGGTCCGCAGGAACAGCCAGGCCCCGGACCGCAGCGCCCGGACGACGCCCGAGGCGCCGGGCCGCAGCGGCGCTCCCGACGATCGCGCGGCGCGCACCGCGATCCGGACGTAGAC
>NZ_CACSJV010000099.1:0-2600 GCF_902706105.1 Curtobacterium sp. 18060
CGCCAGCTCAGCGCGCGTCGTACTCCACGCGCGACACCGCGACGTCGTCCATGTGGGACGTCGCCCACGCCTCGAGCGGCTCGAGCACCCGGCGGAGCGACCGCCCGCGATCGGTGAGTTCGTACTCCACGTGCGGCGGGATCTCGGGGAACACCGTACGGGTGACGAGTCCGTCCCGCTCGAGTGCCCGGAGGGTCTGGGTGAGCATCTTCTGCGACACGCCCTGCACCCGGTTCGCGATCGCCGAGTACCGTTGCGGCCCGTCGGCGAGGGTGCCGATCGTCAGCACGCTCCACCGGTCGCCGATGCGGTCGAGCAGCTGGCGACTGGGGCAGTCGGCCGCGTAGGGGCTGTACTCGAGTGCTGACATCTGGCCTGGCCTCCGTGACGAACGAGCTCCGTTACGCACCGTGAGGTGCCTACTTACTCAAAGAGAGTAACTCTTGTACGGTGAGCAGCACCAGCCCCACGAAAGGAACAGCATGACCAGCATCGTCGTCTTCGGAGGCACCGGCTACGCCGGCTCCGCCATCACCCGCGAAGCCCTCTCCCGTGGCATCGCCGTCACCGCCGTCGCGCGCGACACGAGCAAGCTCGACGCCGCCGAGGGCCTGACCCTGGCGCAGGGCGATGCCTTCGACGCCGACTTCGTGGCCGAGGTCACGAAGGACGCCGACGTCATCGTCGTCGCACTGCACGCGGTCCAGGCCGACGGCAGTGAGCTCAAGGACGAGTTCCAGCACTTCGTCGACGCTGCGGCCAGCGCCGGTGCGCGTCTCGGCATCGTGGGCGGCGCCGGTTCGCTGCTCGTCGCCGACGGTGGACCGCGCCTGTTCGACTCGGCCGAGTTCCCGGACGCGTTCAAGGGCGAGGCGAAGAGCCACGCGCAGATCCTCGACGCGCTCCGTGCCTCGGACACCGACGTCGACTGGTTCTACGTCAGCCCGGCCGCCGGCTACGGCAGCTACAACCCGGGCGAGCGTCGTGGCACGTACCGCACGACCGACGAGGTCCTGCTGACCGACTCCGAGGGCAACTCGGACATCTCCGGCGACGACTTCGGCCTGGCCTTCGTCGACGAGATCGCGAACCCGGCGCACCACCAGGCCCGTTTCGGCGTGGCTTACTGAGGCAACCGCTCACCGGACGGGAGGCGCGTGGCGGGGCCGCCCTGTGCCTCCCGTCCGTCCCGGACTGCGTCCGCGCCCTGTTGCGGGCATTGCACCCCTGTGTGTCGGGGTGCGACGCCCGCAACGGGGCGCAACGCCTTGGCGCGCGCCGGACGGGAGGCTCGTGGCGACGCCGCCACGGTCCTCCCGCCCGGCGCGCCGGTGCGCCCACCGCGCCCCGCTCAGTGGGCGACGATCGCCGGCAGTGGCACGTGGTGGCGCATGCGCACCGCGAGGTGAAGGCCACCTCGGCGGGCGAGGACGAGCGCGATCACGGCAGCGGCGGCCGCGGGCACCCCGCCGGCGACCATCATCCCGACGTGCGCCCCGAAGTGGTCGACGACCTGGCCCATCAGCGGCCCGCCGATCGCCTGGCCGCCGAGCAGCACGAGCACGTAGAGCGACATCACCCGGCCGCGGATCGCCACGTTCGACGACAGCTGCACGAGCGAGTTCGACGCGGTCTGGAACAACAGCTGCGACATCCCGACGGCGACGAGCGCCACGGTGAACGGCGCGATCACGGGGATGGACCCGGAGACCACGAGCAGCACCCCGGTCCAGAACACCCCGCCGACGATGGTCCGGAGCCGCACGACCGCCCGCCGCGTGGAGAGCAGGGCGCCGACGAGCGCACCGATCGCCACGGCCGAGTTGAACACGCCGTACCCGGCGGCGCCGACGTCGTACACCTGTGACGCGAAGGCCGACAGCAGCACGGGCATCGTCAGCGCGAACACCGAGAAGAACGCGACGAGGATCACCGGCACGATGATCGTCGGCTTGTTCACGGCGTAGCGGAGCCCCTCGATCAGCTGTCCCTTGCCGCGGGGCGCCGGGGGCGTCCGGTGCAGTTCCGAGACCTTCAGGAAGCCGAGGGTCACGACGACCGCGACGCACGCGATCGCGTTCACGCCGAACGACCACCCGGCCCCGACCGCGACGAGCAGCGCCCCGGACAGCGCCGGGCCGATCATGCCGCCGAGCTGGAACACCGACGAGTTCACGCTGATCGCGTTGCGGAGGTGCTGGTGTCCGACGATCTCGGTGACGAACACCTGGCGGGCCGGGTTGTCGATCACGGTGACCATGCCGACCAGGAACGCGATCACCCAGATGTGCCAGGCCTCGACCACACCGGCGAGCGTCAGCACGGCGAGCAGTGCGGACAGCACGGCGAAGGCACCCTGCGTGATCATCATCAGCGCGCGCTTCGAGAACCGGTCGACGAGCACGCCGCCGAGCAGCCCGAACAGCAGCATCGGCGCGAACTGGCAGGCGACGGTGATGCCGACCTGCGCGACCGAGCCGGTCAGCTGCAGGACGAGCCAGTCCTGGGCGATGCGCTGCATCCACCCGGCGGTCATCGCGACGAGGTTGGTGGCCGTGAACAGCCGGAAGTTCGGCACGGAAAGGGCGATGAGGGTGTGC
>NZ_CACSJV010000100.1:0-2391 GCF_902706105.1 Curtobacterium sp. 18060
CCGTCGGGGGCGCAGGGTGCGTTCATCAGCCCGGCCGGTCTGCAGCAGACCCTGACCCGCGTCGACAACTCCACGACGCACGAGTACACGCTGAAGGGGTGGACGTCGAACTCGACGACGCACTTCAACCTCGCTGGCCAGCCCACGTCGATCGTGGACCGGAACAAGAACCAGATCAGCTTCAACTCCGACGAGCCCGGCTTCACCCTGAAGTCACTCGTCTCGACCGCCGGTGTGGCGGGGGCGCGGACGGCGAACTCGTCGTACGCGAACGGGGTGCAGACGTTCTCGCAGACCTCCGGCTCGAGCAAGCGGAGCGTGTCGTGGACGAAGAACAGCACCGGAGACATCACCACGTACACGGACGCGCTCGGGAAGAAGACCACGTTCGGGTACACCAGCGGGGACCTCACCACGATCACGGCGCCCGAGGGTGGTGTGACGGCGTTCACGTACGACTCGTCCGACCGGGTCACGAAGGTCGAACAGCGCAACACCACGACCGGCTCCCCGGGCACTGCGGTGACGCGGTTCTCCTACGCATCGGACACGTCGACGCTGGTCGCGGACCCGCGGTCGAACCAGTCCCAGGCGGTCGCGGACGCAGCGCACACGACCTACACCGTCGACGGCAACGACCTCGTCACGAAGGCCGTAGACGCGGCGAAGCGTGAGCAGTCCCGGACGTACAAGTCGACCAACAATGGTGTCGAGAGCTCGACGGTCGGCGCGGGTACGACCGCGTCGACGACGAACAACAAGTTCGACGGGAACAGCGGGCAGTCCCTGACCCAGTCGCAGTCCGCCTCTGGCAGCACGAGCACTGCGACGTACGGCAACGCGGCGCCGACAGCGTACCTGCCATCAGCAACGAAGGACAGCTCCGGAAATGACTCGAAGTACGGCTACGACGGGCCCGGCAACCAGTCCTCCACCGGCACCGGCACCGGTCCCGAAGCAGCAACCGCGACCCTGACCTACAACGACAAGGACAAGGGCGACAAGTACGCCTGGGGTGCGGTGAAGACCGCGGTCGCCCCGGGGAACACCGCCGGGACGGTGTACGCGTACGACACGAACAACCAGCTCGGGTCGATCACGGCGCCGGCGAACACGGTGGGGGTGCAGAAGTACTCGTACGACGACTTCGGCCGCGTGAAGAACCACACCGACGGTGGTGGCGGTGTCACGACGTACACGTACGACAACGACGACCGGCTCCTGACGACCGCGTTCGATGACGGCACCGCGACGGTGACGAACACGTACGACGGCAACGGCAACCAGCTCACCGGGCAGTCCGCGACCGGCACCATCACCAACACGTACGACCAGCGGAACCGGCTTACCTCCACGGTGAACACCGCCGGCGGCGGGCAGGTGACCTACGGCTACGACCTCGCCGGCAACACAGCCAAGGTCACCGACGGCCACGGCACCGTCACCCATGACTACGACGTCGCCAACGTCCTGACTCGCACCACGTACCCGACCGCGGACGGCGGCACGGCGAAGCAGGTCTACAAGAACGACGACCACGGCCGCCGCACCGATACCTGGCTCGGTGCTGTGGAGAACACGGACCCGACCAAGGACCCGACGTCGTGGCAGGCGCACCAGACGATCACCTACGGCGCGTCGAACCACGTCACGGGTGTTCGGGCTGTGAACGCTGACGACCCGTCGAAGCCCGTGGTGAGCTTGACGTACTGCTACATCACCGGGATCGACGCCGGTGGCGACTGCTCGGCGGTGAAGAGCGCCAACGCGACGGACAAGATCCAGTGGGTCAAGGACAACATCACCCAGCAGACGACCATGTACAGGTACGACTCCAACAGCCGCCTCACCAAGGCCGCACAAGCCGGCGGTGCGACGAACGTCACGTGGGCGTACACGTACGACGCTGCCGGGAATCGGCTCACCGCGAAGCGTGGCGGGGATGTCACGAGCTCGCAGACGCTGACGTACAACACGGTCGGGCAGATCACGTCTGACGGGTACGCGTACGACAAGGTCGGCAACCTCACCACGGCGCCGGGTCAGACGTTCACGTACAACGGTGCGCAGCAGATGACTGCGTCCACGAAGGATGGCGTGACGACGAGCTACGAGTACGCCGGTGGGGACATGAACAAGCTGCTCTGGCAGTCCACGGACGGGGGAGCGGAATACGGTTACACGTATGGCACGTCCGACTCCAACGGTGTCCCCGTGGTGACCAGCCGCAATATCGCTGGCACCGGGACCGCATCGGTCATCTCCGACCCGTCCGCGGGGCAGCCCCTGGACCTGCAGACCACGGACGGCACCACGAGCATGTGGGTCATCGACGGCACCGGAAATCCGGCCGCCGCGATCGCGGACACCGGCAAGACCGCGTACACCGTC
>NZ_CACSJV010000101.1:0-2187 GCF_902706105.1 Curtobacterium sp. 18060
AGAACGGACCCCTTTGTGCCGAACTGGGGCGGACCCCTTCTGGGGTTGTTGAGCTTAGTTGTTCTCGGTCTGGTTGATGAGGTCGCGGCGGCCGTGGGTGCGGTAGGAATCGCCGGAGAGGGTGAGGACCTCGGCATGGTGGACGAGGCGGTCGATCATGGCTGACGCGACGACGTCGTCGCCGAAGGTCTCGCCCCACCGGCTGAATGGCAGGTTGCTGGTGACCATGATCGATCCCTGTTCGTAGCGGGACGCGACGAGTTGGAAGAAGAGGTTCGCGGCGTCTTGGTCGAACGGGATGTAGCCGATCTCGTCGACGATGATCAGCTTGTAGCGGCGGATCTTCTTCAGCTCGGCCTCGAGCTGGCCCTTGTGGTGCGCGGCCGCGAGACGGGCGATCCAGTTGTTCGCGGTGTCGAACAGGACCGAGTAGCCGGCGTAGGCGGCTTTCACGCCGAGGCCGATCGCGAGATGGGTTTTCCCGAGTCCGGGCGGGCCGAGCAGGATCACGTTCTCCTGTTTCGCGATGAACGTCGACGTCGCCAGGTGCGCGAGGACGTCGCGTCGGAGCGATGGGAGGTGGTCGAGGTTGAAGTCCTCGATCGTTTTCACCTGCGGGAAGTGCGCGGTCCGGATCCGCATGATCGTGCCAGCGGACTCCCGGTCCGCGACCTGCCGCTCGAGGACCGCGGCGAGGTATTCCTCGTGCGCCCAGTTGCCGTCCCTGGCGCGATCGGCGAGGTCTTCCCAGACCCGTCCGATCGTCGGGGTCTTCAACGCTCGGGCGAGGTAGGCGAGCTTGGAAGCGACCTGCTCGCTGTTCTTCGGGATCGGTGCGTCGGTCTGCGTCGTGGTTTTGCTGGTCATCGTGCTTCTTTCGTCGTGGTATCGGTGGTGAAGTCGACGCCGAACAGGGCGTCGTAGTCGGACAGGGCTCGGATCTGGACCTGGTGCCCGTCCTGGTGCGAGCGGACCGTCTCGGGCTTCGGGGCCCGGTAGTGGGCGCGCAGGCGCGCTGCGACGACGACGTGCTCAGGGTCGGTGATCGTCTGTCCGGTGCGCAATGACCGATCGTGTCGTCCGGCAGGCTCGCCGCTGCAGGTGATGCGCACTTCGTCGAGTGCTGCGTGGACGTCGACGAACCGTCCGATGAAGCGCGGGTCGGCGGAGTAGTCGTTGCCGTCGACGCGGACGTAATAGTCCCTGGCGAGCCGGACCCGCGTCCGCAGCCCCGTGGTCGGCGCGACCGACGGGAGGGACTGCATCCCGGCGCGGTCGAGGGCGTCGAGCTCGACCGGGCGGGCTCCGATCGAGCGGACCTTCCGCTGGTTCGCCCGCTCGGTCAACCAGACACCCAGCTGGGCGTTGAAATCGTGGACGTTCTGGAAGAGCCGGCCGGGTAAGAACGACGTCTCGAGATACCGGTTCGCCCGCTCGACGACACCCTTGGTCTCGGGATCCCTCGCCGGCGCCAACCGCAGCTTCGTCGCGATCGTTCCCGTGAACGTCGCTGCGAGGACCGTCGGACGCCCCAGCCCTCCGATCGCAGCCTCCCGGTCCCAAAGCAGCGACTTCGGGATCCCGCCGAAACGTTGCAGCAGCATCCACATCCCCGCAGTGAGGTCCCCGCCCTGCCGCGACGGCAGCACGAGCGCCTCGATCCGCCGGGAGAACCCCGAGACCATCACCAGCACCGGCAAGATCCGGTCCTGCCCGTCACCGACAGGGATCCTGGTCTCGGGGAACCAGAGATCGCACTGGATCACTTCGCCCGATCTGAACGAGAGCCGGTCCGCCGGGTCCACGCCGAGATAGTCCGGCCGCAACTCCGACACACGTTCCCGCAGCAACGATGGCGAGAACGACCAACCCACCCGTTCCGCGATCACGGACGCCGGCATCCGCGGATGCTCTGCCAGCAGCGCCCGGATCTGCGGCACGAACGGATCGATCTTCGACCCGCGCGGCCCACGCGCACGATTCGGAGGCTCCTCACCCCGCAACGCCCGACGAACCGTGTTCCGGCCGATCCCGAGCTCCCGCGCGATCTGCTTGATCGGCACCTTGTCCGCTCGATGCAGCCGACGGATCTCTGCCCACGTGTCCACTGTGATCACCCTCCTAGCGTCAACCAGGGGGTCCATCCCAGTTCGGCGTCAGGGGGTCCGTTCTACTTCGGCATCAACA
>NZ_CACSJV010000102.1:0-1996 GCF_902706105.1 Curtobacterium sp. 18060
CCCCCTCCCCCGAGGTTCCGAAATCTCGGCATCTCGCGGCGCCCACAGCCCGTCCGTGGAACCTCGCTGTCCAGCACGCGGCATGTCGTGGAACCTCGACGGACGGCACACGCACGAACACCCCACACGCACGAACGCCCCACACGCACGAACACCCCGCCGCGTGTGCGACGGGGTGTTCGGTCGAGCACGTCAGCCCTTGACGGCTCCCGCGGTCATGCCGCTGACCAGCCGACGCTGCACGATGAGGAAGAAGACGACCACGGGGATCGAGAACAGCACGCTCGCCGCCATCAGCCCACCGAAGTCCGTGCCCTTGTTCGTCGAGAAGCCCGCGAGCCAGACCGGCAGCGTGTACATCCCCTGGTCCTTGAGCATCACGTACGCGATCAGGTAGTCGTTCCACGCCGCGATGAACGCGAAGACGCTCGTGGCGATGACCCCGGGCATCACGAGGGGGAACAGCACGCTCCAGAGAATCCGGAAGGTGCCGGCTCCGTCGACCTTCGCGGCCTCCTCGATCTCGACGGGCACGGCCACGAAGAACCCGCGCATCACCCAGATCGAGAACGGCAGCACGCTCGCGACGTACGCCAGGATCAGCCCGACGTAGCTGTTGAGCAGACCGAGGGTCTGGAACGACAGGAACAGCGGGATGAGCAGCGCGCCCGACGGGATCATCTGCACGAACAGGATGCCGACCAGGATCGCCCGCCGCCCGCGGAACCGGAACCGCGACAGCGCCGCCGACGCCAGGAACCCGACCACGATCGACAGCAGCACGGCGGCCACCACGACGATGGTCGAGTTCCGCAGGTAGACCAGGAAGCCCTCTTGCGTGAGCGCGCGGGTGAAGTTGTCGAGCGTGGGGTGCAGTGGTGCCCAGATCGGGGTCATGGTGGTGACCTCGTCCGCCGGCTTGAAGGCGGTGTTCACCATCCAGTAGATCGGGAACACCCACACCACGCAGAACACCACCGCGATGGTGTTCGCCACCACGCGCGGCTTCCGCTTCCGCGCCCGCACCGGCGCAGCATTCGAGACGGTCACAGGTCCTCCTCCCCGCTGCGGACGAGCCGGCGGATGTAGTAGCTGGTGAGCGCGCCGAGGATCACGGTCGAGATGACGGCGATCGCGGCACCCTGGCCGTACGCGTTGGAGACGAACGACTTCACGAACGTCCAGATGCCCAGCGTCAGGGTGGCCTCTTCCGGACCGCCCCTCGTGAGCAACCAGATCTGGTTGAAGACGTTGAAGTCCCAGATCACCGACAGGATCGACACGAGCAGCAGCGTCGGGGCGAGTGCCGGCAGCGTGATCGCGCGGTACATCGTCCACGTCGAGGCACCGTCGAGCGCCCCGGCCTCGTAGTACTCCGGCGCGATCTGCGACTGTGCGGCGTACAGCGTCAGGGCGACGAACGGCACGGCCTGCCAGATCACGAGCGTGAGCACGATCGTGTACGCCTGCCCGGGGTGCGACGCCCAGTTGTCCTGCGTGTGGTCGCCGAACACCCGCAGCTGCGTGATGAGCCAGTTGAGCACCCCGTAGAAGGGCTGGAACAGCCACTGCCACACCAGGCTCGATGCGACGTTCGGCATCGCCCAGGCCAGCACGAGCACGACGCTGACCACGGTGCGCATCGCGACGCCCAACCGGGTGAGCAGCTGCGCGACGCCCATCCCGATGACGATCGTGCCGAGCACCATCGCCCCGGTGACCAGGACGGTGCGCAGGATGACCGGCCAGAACGACGCGTCGGTCAGGACGTTCGTGTAGTTCGAGACCCCGGCGAACCCGGCTTCCCCGGTGAAGATCGCCCGGAGCCCGTAGTCCTGGAACGAGATGACGACGAGCCGGACGAGCGGGTAGACGACGAGCGCGAGCAGCAGGATCGCCGCGGGCGCCAGCAGGACGAGCGGTGCGCGCGACGCCACCGCCGACCGACGACGCGCCCCGCGGCCGGGACGAACCGGCCGCCCGAACCCGGCACCGC
>NZ_CACSJV010000103.1:0-1976 GCF_902706105.1 Curtobacterium sp. 18060
CCACTCCCCCACCCCGTTCCCCCGAAGGGACAGCCGATGTGCGGCATCATCGCGGCCCGCGTGTCTGACCACGCGACGCCCTACCTGCTCGACGGACTCGAACGACTCGAGTACCGCGGCTACGACTCCGCCGGCATCGCCGTCCGGACCGCCGCCGGACGCACCGAGACGATCCGCTCGGTCTCCCGCGTCGGGGACCTGCGCACGCTCGTGGCGGCCCGGTCCGGCGACGCCCTGACCGGCGTCGGCATCGGCCACACCCGCTGGGCCACGCACGGTGCCGTGCGCGAGGCGAACGCCCACCCGCACGCCGACTGCTCACGCCGGATCAGCATCGTGCACAACGGCATCATCGAGAACGCCGACCGCCTGCGCGACATGCTCACGGCGCAGGGCCACCGGTTCCGCTCCGAGGTCGACTCCGAGGTCATCGCGCACCTCGTCGAGCGCGCCCTGGCCGTCGACCCGGACCTGATGCTCGCCGTGCAGATCGCGACCGCGCAGCTCGAGGGGTCGTGGGCGATCGTCGTCCTCGACGCCCGCGACGGCCGGATGGTCGTGGCCGCGGACCGTTCCCCGCTCGTCGTCGCCCGGTCCGCCCGCGGCGACTTCGTGGCGAGCGACATCGGTGCGATCGCTGAGTGGTGCGAGACCTTCGTGGCGCTCCGCGACGGTGACGTCGTCGAGCTCGGCGAGGCCTGGACCTGGTCGTCGAACGGGATCACCGTCCCCGTGCCGTTCCCCACCCCGTCGCCGTTCGCCGCCACCGCGCTGGACCTCGGCGACCACCCCGACCACATGGCGAAGGAGATCGGCGAGCAGGCCGACGTCGTCAGCACGATCCTGGACCGCATCGCCCGCCGCACCGCTGACGGCAGCATGTGGGTCGGCCTCGGGCTGCCCGCCTTCCAGCGCCTGGCGATCGTCGCCTGCGGCACCTCGCTCAACGCCGGCCAGGTGATCGCCACCGCGCTGCGCGGCATCGGCGGCGTCCCCACCGACATCGTCGTCGCCAGTGAGGCCGACCAGGCCGTGCTCGGCCCCGACACCCTGGTCGTCGCGATCAGCCAGTCCGGCGAGACCGCCGACGTCCTCCGCGCGCTCGACCGCTTCGAGGACCGCCACCCGGTGCTCGCGCTGACGAACAACATGCACTCCTCGCTGGCCCGTCGCGCCGACGCCGTGCTCGACTGCCACGCCGGCCCGGAGATCGGTGTCGCCGCGACGAAGACGTTCACCGCGCAGGTCGTCGTCGGGGTCGCCGCGGTGATCTCCGCACTCGTGGCGTCCGGCCGCATCGAGGTCGCACGTGCCCACGCGCTCGTCGACGAACTGCTCGACCTGCCGGCACGCATCGAGCACGCCACGCAGGTGTCCGCCGACCGGATGCCGCTCCTGGTGTCGAGCGTCAAGGAGGCCACCGGCTTCCTGTTCCTCGGCCGCGGTGCGGGCCTGCCGTACGCCGCCGAGGGCGCACTCAAGCTCAAGGAGCTCAGCTACCGCTGGGCCGAGGCGTACCCCGCGGGCGAGCTGAAGCACGGCCCGCTCGCCCTCGTCGACGAGGGCACCCCCGTCGTCGTGATCGACCACGGGGAGCCGAAGATCCAGTCGGCGATCGCCGAGGTCCGGGCCCGCGGCGGGTTCGTCATCACCATCGGCGGCGAAGGCTCCGACATCCCGGCGCTCGGCAGCCGCGGCACCGGCGAACTCGCCTGGGGCGCCATGGCGGCGCCGTGGGGTCCGCTCGAGGCCGTCGTGCCGCTGCAGATGCTCGCCCGCGAACTCGCGCTGCAGCTCGGCTGCGACGTCGACAAGCCGCGCAACCTGGCGAAGTCGGTGACGGTCGAGTGATGCGCGGTCGGATGAACCACCTGACGACGTTCCTGGTCGTGCTCACGGCGTTCGCGATCGCCATGACGACGGTGCTCGTCGTCGTGGTGGCCGGGCCGACCGTCCTGGGCTGAGCCGGGCGGGCG
>NZ_CACSJV010000104.1:0-1944 GCF_902706105.1 Curtobacterium sp. 18060
GTCCCCGACTACCCGCCGCAGCAGGACCTCCTGCCGCCGGCCCCGACCTCTCCGACCGTGCACACCGTGCCGTTCGACACCGCCGCCGTGGCCTCCGCACCGGCCCCGGTCTCACCGATCGACGCCGCTCCCCGCACCGCACCGGCCCCCGCACCGTCGCCCGTGCCCTCCGCCGGACAGCCGCGGTTCTCCGTGCCCGGCCTGGAGCACGTCGTCGTCGAGGGCACCGAGCCCGAACCCGTCGGTCCGATCGGCTTCCGCACGCCCCGCCGCTTCGCCCACCAGCAGGCCGCCGCCACCGCCGTGACCCCGGCACCGACCCCGGCGTCCGCCCACGTGCGCTCCTTCGACGCGCTCCTGCGGGCGCCGGTGTCCACGGCTGCACCCGCGGCCACGAACGCCACCGTGCCCACGAACGCACCCGTGGCGGAGGCGAGTGCGTCCGTCGGGGCCGAGCCGGGCCTCCCGACCGAACTGCTCGACCAGCCCGTGGCCGCAGCCGCCCAGCCGGAGCCGCGCCGTGCACTCGGTGCGACGCCCGGGGCGGTCCTGGGCGCCGTGGCGGGCATCGCGACGCTCGGACTCGCGGCCTGGTGGTTCACCGCGCCGGCGACCGTGCACGGTGTCGGCGTCGTGCTCGGACTCCTCGCGCTGGTGGTGTCGCTCGTGACGCTGCGCGACCGCGCGGCGACGTGGCAGCGGCCGGTCGCGCTGCTCGGCGCCGTGCTCGGTGGCGTCGGAACGCTCGTGCTGCTGTGGGCCGTCGCGTCGGCGCTGCTGCCGCTCGCCGGGGTGACGCTGCCCGACCTGACCGGGACCGGGACGACCCCGACCCTCGCGCCGTAGCCCGGTCGTCCGTCTCCGGGCCGGCCCTCGTCCGGCGCGGTCAGACCGCGCGGACGACCCCGCGCGACAGGATCGCGTTCGTCAGGGCGTCGATCGGCTCGCGCTGCACCGTCGGGTTGGCGATGAGGACGTAGTCGACCGCCGGCAGATCCGGCAACCCGAGCCGCTGCGACACCTTCACCAGGTCGGCCGGGATGAGCGAGTGCGGGAACACCGCCACGCCGATCCCCGCCCGCACCGCCGCCAGCACGCCGTTCACGTCGCGGGTGTTGCAGGTGATCCGCCAGGTGCGGCCCGCGGCCTCGAGGGCGTCGATCGCCATCTGCCGGCTGATGCTCGGCGCCTGGTACGCGATGAGCGGCACGGGCTCGTCGCGTTCGACCGCGATGCCGTCCTGCGCCATCCACACCATCTGGTCGGTCGCGACCCGGGTCCCCTCGGCGGACTCCCCCGCGGTCTGCTTGATGAACACCAGGTCGAGCTGCCCGGCGTGCACCCGGCGCAGGAGCGGTGACGACTGGTTCACCGTCAGCTCGAGGTTCACCTGCGGGTGCAGCCGCCGGAAGTCCCGGAGGATGCGCGGCAACTGCGTGATCGCGAGGTCGTCGGCCGCACCGAACCGGAGGCGCCCACGGGTCGCCGACCCCGAGAAGTACGCGTCCGCGGTGGCGTGCGCCGCGAGGATCGTCCGGGCGAAGCCGGCCATCGCGTCGCCGTTGTCGGTGAGGGTGACGCCACGGGTGTCGCGGGCGACGAGGGTGCGGGACACCGCGGTCTCGAGCCGCCGGACGTGCTGGGAGACGGTGGGCTGGCTGATGCCGAGGCGGGCTCCGGCCTGCGTGAAGCTCTGCGTCTCGGCGACGGCCAGGAAGGTCTGCAGCAGGACCGGATCGAGCACGGGCACCTCGTTCGTTCGTGCGAGTGTCGCGCGGTCGTTCGCGCGGTCATTCGCGCGGTCATTCGACATCGCAATGGATTGATAGCCACCATAGGGGTGTCGAATGGCGCGGGGCCACGTAGTTTCGTTGGGGTACCAGATCCGCAACGACGTCCGGAGAACCCCTCACCGTGAGTGCGTCATCGACGACCCTCCCCCCG
>NZ_CACSJV010000105.1:0-1895 GCF_902706105.1 Curtobacterium sp. 18060
CCCCAGAACAGGACCCGCCATGACCACCGACATCACCTGGCCGGAGCGCTACACGCCCGGCACCACCGACAACTTCGTCTCGAACGAGGTCATCGTCGCCGGCCTGTCGGCCGCCGACGTGTGGCCACTCCTCATCGACACCCGCGTCTGGCCGACCTACTACGACAACGTGACAGACATCGAAGTCCCCGGCGACGTGCTCACCGATGGGTTGCGGTTCAAGTTCGCGACCTTCGGCTTCCCACCCCTGCAGGCAGAAGTGCTCGAAGCCGCGGCACCCACAAACGACACCGCGGGCCGTCTCGGCTGGCGGGCATGGCAGGACGGCGATGCCGACACCTCCCTCGACGTCTACCACGCATGGATCGTCGAGGATCTGCCCAGCGGCCGGGTCCGTGTCCTGACACAGGAGTCGCAGGTGGGTAAGCCGGCGGCAGACCTGGCCGGGAAACGTCCGAACCCGATGCTCAACGGCCACCAGGACTGGCTCGACGGGCTCGTCCGCGCGGCCCGGGGCTGATCGGTCGCGCTCGACGTGACGAGAAGCGCAAATCGACCGGCGTCCGGGCCGGCGAGACCCCTGCACGCCGGTCGAGTCGTTGCCCCTCCGGGTCCGCATCAAGTAGTCGGGACTGACCGTGTACCCGGCACGTACGCGCCCGGTGTGACGCCGAACTGCTTCCCGAACGCCGTCGTGACGGCACTCACCGACGATTATCCGGCCGCTCGGGCCGCCGAGCGTGATGGTGATCCTGTCAGACCGGCCGAAACCTTGCCGTCGTCGATCGGACCAGTGTGCGAATCGGTGGCAAGGATCCGCTAGATCTGCAAGATCAGCAAGGGCTCCGCCGTTGGTACTGAGGACGTCGGTACTGAGGACGTCGGTACTCCGATGTCGGCGGCTCTTGAATTGTCGGCGGGTGCGAGACGTGCAGCAGTGTCGAATGGTCAGGGCGACCATCGCACCCAAGACGTCGTCGAGTGCGGCGACCTCGGGGTCCCTCACCTGACCGACGGCGTGCACCGACGCGACCTCGCCGCCGAGCCACCGGGCCACCGGGCCACCGGGCCATGCGGCTGTACTCAGGTGAGTTCGACGGAAAAGATTCCGTGTGCGAGTCGCAGGGAGACAGTGCACCGCGCGCCCGCGTTGTAGAACGCGGCGGCAACGACGAGCCACCGCGTTCCGCTTGAGTCGGTCTCGTGGTTGATCGCAACATCCGCATGTTCAACATCTCGCTGGGGTCCGATGGGTTCGTTCCATGTCCAGCGGGACGGCGGGGACCACCACCGCGCATCGGTGGCGACTTGGATCTCGGCGACGCAGCGACCTTCGTGATGCTGCTTCCAGATCTGAGCGGACTGCGGTTGTTCGGCAGCGAAACCGACAATGTCGGCGTACTCAAGCGGCGGGCCATCAAAGGTATGCGCTAGTGGCCGGACTGTGACACGGGGTCCGGCTGACGGCTGACGCACGATCTTCTCGCCCGTGGAGCGTCGTTCGATGAGACCTTCACGGACGAGGTCCAAGACGGCGGCTCCGACCGTACTGCGGCTCACGCCGATCGCGCTTGCGAGATCGTGCGCGCGTTTCAGACGGCTCCCCGGCTGGAGTTGGCCGCGCTCGATGGCAGCTCGCAGTCCGTTGCGGACCGATTCGCGAGAGGTCGGCGCGGTCGCCAGGGAGAGCATGCCGGTCGGCGCGGCGTAGACACCGTCGGACTCAACGAGCGAGGCAAGAAGTAGAGGTCGTGAGGCCATGATGGGCTCTAGTGGGTGGACGGTTCCTGGTCGACCTCGCGGCGGTCGTCGTCGGACCACAGCGTGTGGAAGGTGCCGTCCTTGTCGATGCGCTGGTAGGTGTGCGCGCCGAAGAAGTCGCGCTGCCCCTGGAT
>NZ_CACSJV010000106.1:0-1529 GCF_902706105.1 Curtobacterium sp. 18060
TGTTCCGGTGGTCATAGCGAGAGGGAAACGCCCGGTCACATTCCGAACCCGGAAGCTAAGCCTCTCAGCGCCGATGGTACTGCAAGGGGGACCTTGTGGGAGAGTAGGACGCCGCCGGACTTAACGTAGGTAAGACCAGGGAACCCCTGACCAGCACTGGTCAGGGGTTTTCTGCGTTTCCGGAGGTTCTTCGTGGCGGGTGTCCGTTCGCGGCGCCGGTTCGTGAGCAGAAATGGTCGAGTACACGTGTGCGATCCGACCATTTCTGCTCACGAAGGGTCCCGTTCGGTTCCGTGGTCCTGCTGCTCCTCGCTGGCTCGGTCAGCCGCGGTCTGGCGCCGGCCTCCCTCGATGACGAGCTCGACGTTCCCCCGCGAATGGCGCTGACCCTTCGTGAGCACAAACGGTCGAGTGATGCCGAGCGCACCCGACCATTTCTGCTCACGAAGCAGTGTGCGTGCGTCGCTGGGCGGTCGGGTCGGACAGGCCTCTGGGCCAGCGGCGCTCAGTGTCGAACCTTGCGTTGAAGGTGGCACGGGCCCAGGCGGGATACTGCCCATGGTGCGGCGGCTGTGAGCGCCTTCGAGTGTGCGACTCGGCTCGGCACGAAGTGGTCCACTCGCTTGCGGCCGCGCCTCGAGCCGGTCTCCGGGCTCGAGGGAGCCTGTCGAGCCGGCGATGCCTACCGCGATGTGGATCCTGCTCACGGACGCCGCTCGCTGGTCCAAGGGGCGTTGTTCATGTGATGAGTGGTTGCCCAATGCCGCGCGAGCGATCGCCTGAGCTGGGCGCGTCGTGGTGTTCGGCCTGCACGGGAGGGATGGGCACGGCATCGACGTTCGCCATCCGACTGCCGGGGGAGGATGCTGGTCCCGGAGTCCCGGAGTCCCGGAGTCCCGGAGTCCCGGAGTCCCGGAGTCCCGGAGTCCCGGAGTCCCGGAGTCCCGGAGTCCCGGAGTCCCGGAGTCCCGGAGTCCCGGAGTCCCGGTGTCTTGGTGCAGGTAACGACGTCGAACCGTTCGGGCCTGCTCGTCGACGCACGTGGATCCCCGCCTGCGACACGCCCGGGAAGCGGCCCGGCTGGCGCTCCCGTTCACCTCCCCGTAATGTTGTCACTCGTTGCCGCTGAGGCGGAGAACGGAACGGCCGAGACGGTCACCAGGTGCAAACACCTGGAGATGCAGTCCGGACGGGGTCCCGCTCAGGCAACCGACACCCAAGGTTCCACGGTCTCGATCGTGGCGCTCGACGGTGTCGCGAGACGAATGCCTCTCTGACGAAGCCCGACGGGCGGAGTGGGGAGTGCGTCTGGTCCTTGAGAACTCAACAGCGTGCACATTGTCAATGCCAATTTATTGATTGACCTCGTGCCTGGGCAGCTTCGGTTGTTCAGGTCATGATGCAATTCCTTTTGGATTGAAGATTGTCAGTAGACAGTCAACAGTCAGAATCAACTCGGTCTGATGCCTTCGGGTGTTGGGTCTGTATTTTTTTACGGAGAGTTTGATCCTGGCTCAGGACGAACGCTG
>NZ_CACSJV010000107.1:0-1423 GCF_902706105.1 Curtobacterium sp. 18060
GTGAACTGGTCCCGGTTTGTTGGACCGTGAAGTCAGATTAGGCCGCGAGGGCGTGAGCTCGGTATTGAACCGGGCTCATGCCTCGAGTCGTGCCTGGGAGCGGTCGGTGTTCCACCAGGTGATGTAGTCGTGGATCGCGGTGTCGAGCGTGGTGATGCTGTCGAAATGGGTTGGGTGGAACATCTCGGCTTTCAGATGGCCGAAGAAGTTCTCGATGATCGCGTTGTCGTGGCAGTTGCCCTTTCGCGACATCGACTGGGACGCGCCGGCAGCTGCCAGCAGTGACCGCCAGGACCGGTGCTGGTAGTGGATGCCCTGGTCCGAGTGCACCAGCGGTGCCGCCCCGAGTGCGGTGTGGAGTGCGTCGCGGAGCGAGCCGTGGGTGAGTTCCAGGGTCGGGGACGTTCCGGTTCGATAGGCGATGATCTGCCGGTCGAAGAGGTCCATCACTGGTGACAGGTAGAGCTTGTGCTCACCGACCCGGAACTCCGTCACGTCCGTGACCCATTTCTGGTTCGGCGCTGTCGAGGTGAAGTCCCGGTTCAGCAGGTTCGCTGCAACCTTGCCGACCTCGCCGCCGTAGGACGAGTATCGGCGTCGACGACGCACCAGGCAGACCAGGTCGTGGCGTCGCATCAACGCCAGGACCGTCTTCTTCGCCACTGGCCCGGTCCGGCGGAGCTCGGCGTGGATCCGCCGATGCCCATACCGGCCCTTGGTGCGGACGAAGATCGCGCGGATCGCGTCCGCGGTGTCAGCGTGCCGGTCAGGTTCACGCGAGCGGGCTTGCTGGTAGAAGAACGTGGAGCGGGCAAGACCGGCGATCTGCAGCAGCGTCTGGAGTGAGTGTTCGGCCTTGCAAGCGGCAACGGCTGCGGTCTTCACCGACGCCGTTGCTGCGCCTGCAAGGCCCGCAATTTTCCCAAGTACGCGTTCTCGGCCCGTAAGTACTCGTTCTCCCGCCGGAGTCGTTCCAGCTCGCTGAGCTCGGTGTCCGGCTTCGCTTTCGGGCGGCCCGTTGGGCGCGGCCGGAGGGCGTCCTCACCGTCCTTGCGAACCTGGTTCGCCCATTTGCGCAGCAGCAGCGCTGAGGAGAGCCCTCCCTCGGAGGCGAGCGCATCGGCTGGTTCCCCGGCAAGGAAGCGGCGCACGAGGTCACGTTTAACCTCGAACGAGTACGAGCGTCTGGGGGAATCCATGAGCACCTCCGGACCATGCAGCAACCACCGTTGATGCAAGCGTCGCACCGGTTTCCGTGTCACTCCTAGCCGACGAGCCGTCGCCCAATCACTCAACCCCCGACCGAACCACTCCACCGCAGCCACCCGCTGCGCACTCGTCAACGACGACGCGGTACCACCCACACGAACCATCCCCGGATCTCGAACCGACTAATCAGTCCAAGAACCGGGGACCAGTCCAG
>NZ_CACSJV010000108.1:0-1317 GCF_902706105.1 Curtobacterium sp. 18060
TCTAGTGGGTGGACGGTTCCTGGTCGACCTCGCGGCGGTCGTCGTCGGACCACAGCGTGTGGAAGGTGCCGTCCTTGTCGATGCGCTGGTAGGTGTGCGCGCCGAAGAAGTCGCGCTGCCCCTGGATGAGCGAGGCGGGCAGCCGCTCGGAGGCGAGCGAGTCGAAGTACGACAGCGCCGACGAGAAGCCCGGTGCGGGGATCCCCGACGCGGCGGCGATCCCGACGATGCGGCGCCAGGCGGCTTCACCCTCCTGCACGGCGTTCGCGAAGTACGGGTCGACGAGCAGTGACTCGAGCTCCGGGTTCTTGTCGTACGCCTCGACGATGCGGTTGAGGAACTGGGCACGGATGATGCAGCCACCCCGCCAGATCTTCGCCACGTTGCCGAGGTTGATGTCCCAGCCGTACTCCTTGGCCCCGGCGATGATCAGGTCGAAGCCCTGCGCGTAGGCGACGACCTTCGAGGCGTAGAGCGCCGCGCGGACGTCGTCCTCGAAGCCCTCGGGGACCTCGGCGATGTCGGGCCGGTCCGGGAACGCCTGCTGCACCGAAGCCCGCTGCGACGGCTTCGACGACACTGCGCGGGCGAACACCGCTTCGCCGATGCCGGAGACCGGGATGCCGAGTCCGACCGCGTTCTGCACGGTCCACACGCCGGTGCCCTTGGAACCCGCTTCGTCGCGGATGACGTCGACGAGGGGCTTGCCGGAGTCGGCGTCGCGCTGCTTCAGGACCTCGACCGTGATCTCGATCAGGTAGGACTCGAGGTCGCCGCCGTTCCACTCCTGGAACACCTTGACCAGGTCCTCGACGGAGAGCCCGCCGACGCGGCGGAGCAGGTCGTAGGACTCGGCGATGAGCTGCATGTCAGCGTATTCGATGCCGTTGTGCACCATCTTGACGAAGTGGCCGGCGCCGTCGGTGCCGATGTGGGTCACGCAGGGCTCGCCCTCAGCGACCGCCGCGATCGACTTGAGGATGGGGCCCAGGGTCTCCCAGGCTTCCTTCGAGCCGCCGGGCATGATCGACGGCCCCTTGAGCGCGCCCTCCTCACCACCGGAGATGCCCGTGCCGACGAAGTTGAGGCCCTTCTCGCGCAGGTCGTGCTCACGCCGGATCGTGTCGTGGAAGTTGGCGTTGCCGCCGTCGACGATGATGTCGCCTTCCTCGAACTTCTCGGCGAGCTGCGAGATCACGGCGTCGGTGCCCTTGCCGGCCTGCACCATGATGATCGCCGTGCGCGGCTTCGAGAGCGAGGCGACGAAGGCGTCGATGTCCTCGGACGCGATGAAGCCGGCGTCGCCGTGCTCCTTGA
>NZ_CACSJV010000109.1:0-1251 GCF_902706105.1 Curtobacterium sp. 18060
GGGACTGCTGCAGGTTGGGTTGACTCCTGACCTCTGAGGACTTGGTCCTCGGTGGAAGGATGTCGATCATGGCCAAGCCTTATCCGGAGGAGTTCCGACGCGATGTGGTCGCGGTTGCCCGCCGGGGCGAGATCCCGCTGCATCAAGTGGCGAAGGACTTCGGGATATCTGAGGGAACGGTGACGAACTGGCTCCGCCGCGCCGACGTCGACGATGGCGTCAAGCCGGGCGTCACGACTGTGGAGAACGTGGAGCTGCGAGAACTGCGGAAACGGAACCGGCTACTCGAGCAGGAGAACGAGATCCTCCGCCGTGCTGCCGCGTATCTCTCCCAAGCCCATCTCCCAAAATGATGTACCCGCTGGTCCTTGAACTCGCCGCCGACCGGATCCCGGTCGCGGTGACCTGCCGGGTGTTGGGCTTCACGAAGCAGGCGTTCTATGCATGGCGGAGGAACCCGGTGAGCCGCCGCGATTGGGAGAACGCGCACCTGACCAATGCCGCCGTCGACGCGCACCGCGACGACCCGACGTTCGGGTACCGGTTCATCGCCGACGACCTCCACGCAGCCGGCCTGCTCGTCTCGGAGCGGCGTGTCTGGCGGTTGTGCTCGCAGCAGCGGCTCTGGTCACTGCACGCGAAGAAACGGGGCCTGACCCGGAAGGCCGGACCACCAGTGCATGACGATCGGGTGCGGAGGGCGTTCACCGCTCCGGATCTGGACAAGCTGTGGTTGACCGACATCACCGAGCACAACACGGGCGAGGGCAAGCTCTACCTCTGCGCTGTGAAGGACGCGTGCTCCCGCCGGATCGTGGGCTACTCCATCGACTCTCGGATGCGATCCTCGCTCGCCGTCGCGGCACTGCAGATGGCAATCTCTCGCCGCGACCCGCTCCACACCGTGGTTCATTCGGATCGCGGCAGCCAGTTCCGGTCCAAGAAGTTCGTTCGAGCGCTGTCGGATGCCGGACTGCTGGGGTCGATGGGCAGGGTCGGGGCGTGCGCGGACAACGCGGCAATGGAGTCGTTCTTCGCGCTGCTGCAGAAGAACGTCCTCAACCGGCACCGATGGACTTCTCGTGAGCAACTGCGGCTCGCGATCGTGCACTGGATCGAGGGCACCTACCACCGAAAGCGCCGACAGCGCGGTCTCGGGAAGTTGACGCCCATCGAGTACGAAGCAATCATCAACCCACAGGCAGCACTCGCGGCCTAAACCAACGAGTCAACCCAACCTGCAGCAGTCCC
>NZ_CACSJV010000110.1:0-1031 GCF_902706105.1 Curtobacterium sp. 18060
CCCCGACCGAACCACTCCACCGCAGCCACCCGCTGCGCACTCGTCAACGACGACGCGGTACCACCCACACGAACCATCCCCGGATCTCGAACCGACTAATCAGTCCAAGAACCGGGGACCAGTCCAGTTCCATGATGTTCCCCAACTGCGAGCGGACTGTCCACGTGCAGCACTGCCGTGTCCTCCAAGAGCGCAGATCCGGAACGGTCGCGTTCGGTGACGATGGTGGTTACGGGCGCGAAAGAGGGGGCCACCGTGCGGTGGCCCCCTCTTGGCGGTTGCTACTTTCCGTCCTGCTCTGGGCTTGGCTTGCGCCGCTGGGCCGAGATCTTCGTGACCATGATGATGCTGGCGATCGCGCCGAGGCCGCCGGAGATCCCGAGGAGTACGCGGGTCACTGGGTCTTCGAGGAAGAAGATCGCGATCACGAGGACTGCGACGAACACGGCTTCGAGGATGAGCCAGTACGTGAGTTTCCGATTCATGGGATCAACTTCCGCAGGTGTTGATGGCATCTCCGACGCTGTAGACCGTACCTGCCACGCCTACTGCGAATCCGACAGCGCCAATGGGACCGCCCACGCCGGTACCGATCACGGCGACCGAAGCTGCCGTGGTGATAACACCAGTGACAGCACCGAAGATGGCGCCACCGCAGTCGAAGCCGGTCGGGTCGGAGTTGTTGATGGGGTCACTGGCAGCGAAGGCGTACCGGTTGCCGTTGCTCGGGTCGAGTGCCGGCGACATCATCGAGGCAGCGCCCCGCCCCCGTCGCCAGACACTGCAGAAGACCGTGACAAGGACCCTGCAGCACAACGTGAACAGTCGCAGTGTCGGCCCCTCCCGTCGACCTGTCCAGAAACGATCGTTTGCGGTGAATTACCACATGTGTTGACGCCGAAGTAGAACGGACCCCTTTGTGCCGAACTGGGGCGGACCCCTTCTGGGGTTGTTGAGCTTAGTTGTTCTCGGTCTGGTTGATGAGGTCGCGGCGGCCGTGGGTGCGGTAGGAATCGCCGGAGAGGGTGAGG
>NZ_CACSJV010000111.1:0-933 GCF_902706105.1 Curtobacterium sp. 18060
GGACGGGCGGGTCGGTCCGACCCACCGCGGTACGCGGGGCGGTCACCATCACGACGCGGACGATCCGAACCAACCTGGTACGGGCGGTCACCATCACGACGCGGACGATCCGAACCACCCTGGTAGGGGCGGTCACCATCACGACGCGGACGATCCGAACCACCACGGTAGGCGGGACGGTCGCCGTCCCGCGCGGGGCGGTCTGACCGGAACGGACGGTCCCCGTCGCGGCTCGGACGCTCAGCGCCGCGGGGGCCGTCGCCGCGCGGCGGACGGCCGGAATCGCTGCGATCGCTCCGCCACGACGGACGATCGTCACGGTCTCCGGAGCGGAACGGACGGTCGCCACCGCTCCGCGGCGCACTGTCGCGACGTGCAGCGCCGTCGCGGAACGGACGGTCGGAGCGCTCAGGACGGTCACGGCGGTCGCCCTCACGGCGTTCGAAGTCCCGTGGACCGGACGACCAACGGCCTCCGCTCGCAGCGTCTCCGCGCGGACCTCCGTCGCGTCGAGGGGCTCGGTCGTCCCGTCGGGGTCGGTCTTCCCGGTCGCCGTCGTTCCGCCGCTCGTCGTCGTTCGCCACCGTTGCTCCTCATCGCGTGCCCGAGCCGAAGGCCGGGCGTTCGTCCGCTGTGTCGTTGTGTTGGGTGCCGCGTCGGTCGGACCGACGTTCGAGCTCCAGTCCATCACGAACCGGAGCCGACGTCGAGCGACGAGCAGCAAAACAGAAATGGCCACCGGCCACCACCGTGAACGAGGGTCTCCCCTGCGAATTCACGATGGAGGGCCGATGGCCACATCCTCTTACGTTAAGTCCGGCGGCGTCCTACTCTCCCACAAGGTCCCCCTTGCAGTACCATCGGCGCTGAGAGGCTTAGCTTCCGGGTTCGGAATGTGACCGGGCGTTTCCCTCTCGCTATGACCACCGGAAC
>NZ_CACSJV010000112.1:0-529 GCF_902706105.1 Curtobacterium sp. 18060
GATCAGCGCGGCCAAGAAAGTGGTGATCCACGATCACCTCTACAACTGCCTGGACCAGGTTGTGGGCGCAAGCGCAGCATCCGCACGCGCCTCCATCGCGGAATTCAAGGATCTGACGAAATACCTTTGACCGATTGGGGGCCATTTAGAGTCGCTAACAAAACCGGGAACTTGCACAGCTGAGCAGCGTCATGTCGTGGATGAAGCGAGCCTTGATCAGCCAAAAACTCTGGCAAGAATTCGAGCCACTGGTACCACAGCCGAAGCGCTCGCCCAAGGGAGGCCGGCCGCAGTGTGACGACCGCTCCGCCTTCAATGGCATCCTGTTCGTTCTGATGACCGGCATCCCATGGGAAGACCTGCCGCAGGAACTCGGCTTCGGCAGTGGCATGACATGCTGGCGACGCCTGCGGCAGTGGCAACGCGAAGGCGTCTGGGATCGACTGCATCAGGCGCTGCTCCATCGCCTGCGCCAGTACGACCAAATCGACTGGAGCCGCGCAAGCATCGATGGCGCGAGCGTTGCGAG
>NZ_CACSJV010000113.1:0-471 GCF_902706105.1 Curtobacterium sp. 18060
GTACAGAATCTGGTCCTTTTATGACCATGGTGACGTTTGGTGTGACGGGACTTGCCGCATTCCCATGGGAAACGCTGGCAGCGACAGTCATCCCGTTTTTACTTGGATGTATACTTGGAAATCTGGATCATGATCTCAGAGACTTATTCAGCAAGGTTGTGCCGGCGATCATTCCATTTTTCGCCTTTTCGCTCGGCAATACCTTGAATTTTGGAATGCTGATCCAATCAGGGCTGCTCGGCATTTTTATCGGAGTTTCTGTCGTCATTTTATCGGGCAGTTCTTTGTTTTTGCTTGATCGTTTTATTGCGCGGGGAGATGGTGTCGCGGGAGTGGCCGCTTCTTCTACTGCAGGGGCGGCTGTAGCCGTGCCATATGCATTAGCGGAAGCGAATGCCTCATTTGCGCCAGTTGCTGAGTCGGCAACTGCAATTATCGCGACAAGCGTTATTGTCACCTCGCTCTTAACCC
>NZ_CACSJV010000114.1:0-471 GCF_902706105.1 Curtobacterium sp. 18060
GGCCGAGCGCGCCCTGATCCAGGGCTTCGTGCTCAACAAGTTCCGCGGCGACGCCGCGCTGCTCGCGCCCGCGCCCGAGATGCTGCGCGAGCGCACCGGAGTGCCCACCGTGGCCACCATTCCCATGCAGTGGCGCCACGGCCTGCCGGAGGAAGACGGTGTGTTCGACGACGCGGGCCACGTGCGCTCGGGAGCGGGCGGGGCGGTGCACACCACGGTGGCGGTCGTCGCCTATCCGCGCATCAGCCACCTCGACGAATTCCAGCCGCTCAAGAGCGTTCCGGGCCTGCGCCTCGTCTGGGCGCGCAGCCCCGCCGAAGTGGCCGCGGCCGACTGGATCGTGCTGCCCGGCTCCAAGGCCACGGCCGCCGACCTCGCCTGGCTGCGCGCCCAGGGGCTGGACGCCGCCATCGCCGCCCATGCCGCGCGCGGAGGCCGCGTGCTCGGCATCTGCGGAGGCCTGCAGATGCT
>NZ_CACSJV010000115.1:0-462 GCF_902706105.1 Curtobacterium sp. 18060
CGGCAGCAGGCCGACGGCCAAGTCCACCTTGCCGGCCTCCATGGCGTCCTTCAGGTCGGTCGCTGAGTTGCGCACGGTGGTCAGGCGCACGCCGGGCGCCACCTGGGCCAGGCGCTCCAGCAGGCGCGGCAGGAAGTAGATCTCGCCGATGTCCGTCATGCCCACCTTGAACACGCGCCGGCTGGTGGCGGGGTCGAACCCCAGCTTGTGGTTCAGCGCGCCGTGGATCATCGCGAGCGCGTACGACACGGATTCCGCGAGCTGGTCGGCGTAGGGCGTGGGCTGCATGCCGTGGGCCGTGCGCAGGAACAGCTCGTCGCCCAGCAGGCGCCGCAGCCGCGCGAGGGCGTTGCTCACCGCCGGCTGCGTGAGGCCCAGGTTCTCGGCGGCCTGCGATACCTTGCGCGTGACCAGCAGCTGCTGGAAAACCACCAGCAGGTTCAGGTCGATCTCTTCCAGTTC
>NZ_CACSJV010000116.1:0-456 GCF_902706105.1 Curtobacterium sp. 18060
GCTCGTACATGACCGGATCGTCAACGAAGAGCTCATCCAACGCGTGCTCACGCTTGGCGCTGTCGCGTTCGTTGAACACCCGTTCGAGGTTCGCCCGAAGGAGGCGGTCGTAGTCCGGTTCATCTGGCGTCGAGGCAGTCGTTCCGTCCGGCACGGCGCATCCTTTCGCGGTGGCGATCCGGGTTGCGAGCCTATCTTCGGATACGGCGGGTTAGAAGGTCCGGACGGCGCCTTCCGAAGAACTGAAGTGCTTGCTTCGCCCGGGAACGGACGGGCGGATCTCCACCCGTCGCGGAGCATCGAGATGCCGCGCGGGTCGCGGTGGGATCGTCATCCCCGACGCCCCGTGCTGCAGCGCACACGCAGTTCGATACGGCCGCGCTACATGCCATCCATGGCTTTGAAAACCTTTTCCTACCTGATGATCGGCGTGTTCGCGTCCGGTCTGGTCATGAC
>NZ_CACSJV010000117.1:0-455 GCF_902706105.1 Curtobacterium sp. 18060
TGCGTCAACGTGTCATGATAGCAATGGCATTGATTTTAAAGCCACAAATTTTAATCGCAGATGAACCAACAACGGCATTAGATGCCAGTACACAAAATCAATTACTGCAGTTAATGAAGTCCCTTTATGAGTACACAGAAACATCTATTATTTTTATCACTCACGATTTAGGCGCTGTGTATCAATTTTGCGACGATGTGATTGTAATGAAAGATGGAAGTGTCGTTGAAAGTGGCACGGTTGAAAGTATTTTTAAATCGCCACAACATACCTATACAAAACGCTTAATAGATGCGATTCCTGATATTCATCAAACGCGTCCGCCAAGACCGTTAAACAATGATATTTTATTAAAATTCGATCGCGTGAGCGTGGATTACACATCACCGAGTGGCAGCCTATACCGAGCAGTTAATGATATTAACTTGGCTATTAGAAAAGGCGAAACATTAGGC
>NZ_CACSJV010000118.1:0-454 GCF_902706105.1 Curtobacterium sp. 18060
CGCATCGACCACGCGCAGCCCCGCGATGGTGCCACCACGCCCGTCGCGCACCCGCAGACGCGCGTCGAGCACCGCGCCCGGGTCGCCGTCGGCCCCCATGCGCGTCGTGCCCACGGGATGGAAAATGGTGGTGGCGATGTCGCCCGCGAGCCGGGCCAGGTCCTCGTCGGTCTCGTACTGCGGGCCGGGCTTCCACTCCTCGGGCCGGGAGGGCGCGAGCGCGGGCTGCGCCACGATGCGGCGCGTGACGCGCAGCGAGTCGGACGCCACCTGCCGGTCCTCGGGCGTGCTGAGGTAGCGCGGCGCGATGGCCGGCGCGTCCTGGAAGCGGGCGCTCTTGATGCGCACCGTGCCCCGGCTGGTCGGGTTCAGGTTGCAGACGCTGGCGGTGAAGGCCGGGAAGGTGTGCAGCGGCTCGCCGAAGGCGTCGAGCGACAGCGGCTGCACGTGGTAC
>NZ_CACSJV010000119.1:0-454 GCF_902706105.1 Curtobacterium sp. 18060
AGGCTGGAGATCCCCGCTGCCAACGCAAGATTCTAGGCCAAGTGGCGGCAGCGGAGGCCGCGCAAGGTCTTCAGGCGGCGTACGAAGTTGTAGGCGCTGAAGAAGTTGGCCAAGTGCCCACGGAGTTGCCCGTGGCGGTCGTCGTTGTAGCGCTTGACCGTTGCGTCCCCCGCCTTCGCGAGGGCAAGCACTCGATCGTGCCGTTCATCCGCTTTACCTAACCATTCGTCGAGGCGAGGCGCTGTTTGATCAGCCGATGGTCGATACCGTTGCGAGCGCAGGCAAGTTCGAAGCTATGGGCCCAGAATGTCTCGCCGGCTGCGATCGCCGCCATGATGATGGAATTGGCCAGAGCGACGTTGCAGAGCGTGGTGAACTGGGTGCCGTTGTCGGTGAGCACCGTGTGCACATCCTTAATGGCGGAGGAAGTCGCCTGCGACCCGCCGCCCTGGAT
>NZ_CACSJV010000120.1:0-451 GCF_902706105.1 Curtobacterium sp. 18060
ATGCGCGCCAGCACCGTCTCGGCACCCACCGCCGTCACCTGCACCACCACGCGGCCGTCGCCGTTCACCGAGCCGCCCGTCACCGCGTCGCCCGGGTTCCGCGCCACCGGCAGGGGCTCGCCGGTGAGCATCGATTCGTCCACCTGCGTGTGCCCTTCGAGCACCGTGCCGTCCACCGGCAGGCGCTCGCCGGGGCGCACGGCGATGCGGTCGCCCGCCATCAGCTCGGCCACGGCCACGTCCACTTCGCCATCCGGGCCGATCCAGTGCGCGGCCTCGGGCCGCAGGGCATGCAGCGCACGGATCGCTTCCGTGGTCTGCCGCTTGGCGCGCGCCTCCAGCCACTTGCCCAGCAGCACCAGCGTGATCACGACGGACGAGGCCTCGAAGTACAGATGCGGCGCATGGCCCCCCCCGCCGCCATGCGCGGCCGTGAGCCAGAGCCACAGCG
>NZ_CACSJV010000121.1:0-450 GCF_902706105.1 Curtobacterium sp. 18060
CTGCCGAACGGAGCGACGATCGTGGTGCCGAACGATGGCGCCAACCAAGGGCAGGCGCTGTGGCTGCTGCAGCGCATCGGCCTGATTACGCTCGACCCGGCGGTGGAGCCGCGCACGGCGAAGCTGAAAAATATCGTCGGCAACTCGCATCAGTTTAATTTCAAAGAGCTGGATCTGCTCACCATGCCGCGCGCGCTCAATTCGGTGGATGCGGCAATCGGCTATGTCTCGCAGTTTGATGCCGGAAAGGTGTCGCGGGACAGAGGGATTTTATTCCCGCCGGCGCCGCGCACCTTCGCGTCGCAGCTGGTCATCGGCACGCCTTATTTGTCGCAGGAGAATATCGTCAAATTAAAGCAGGCGTTTTCCGACCCGCGCATCCAGACCTGGCTGAAAACCACCGACGATCCGCTGGTGAAAGACGTGCTGGTACCGGTTTCCGCTGAATAA
>NZ_CACSJV010000122.1:0-441 GCF_902706105.1 Curtobacterium sp. 18060
GCCTGCGGGGACGCCTGGGCGGCCGCCATCGACGGCGAGCGCGTGGCCCTGTGCGTGGCCGACGGCCTGGGGCACGGGCCGGAAGCGGCGCGGGCTTCGGAGGCGGCGCTGGAAGTCTTCGCCCAGGCCCCCTTCGGCGATCTGGTCGGCATGGCGGAACGCGCCCACCGCGCGCTGCTGGGGCTGCGCGGCGCGGCGGTCTGCGCCCTGCGCTGGGACGGGCCTGCCGCCACGGTTCAGAGCACCAGCATCGGCAACGTGGCGGCGCGGCTGGTCTCCGGCGTGGCCGACCGGTCGGTGCCGGCGCAGCACGGCACGGTGGGCCTGCAGATCCGCAAGCCCCAGGAAGCCGCCATCCAGCCCCCGGACCATGCGATCGCCGTGGTCCATACCGACGGCATCGAGGGGCGCTGGCACGCCCGCTCGATCCATGCGCTGCTC
>NZ_CACSJV010000123.1:0-440 GCF_902706105.1 Curtobacterium sp. 18060
GTCTTCTCGCTGTAGACGCCGTCGATCAGGTCGCGCACCTGCTTGACGATGCTGCGCGGCACGATACCCTGCGCCTCGTTGTGTGCGATCTGCTTGGCGCGCCGGCGTTCCGTCTCGCCGATGGCTTTTTTCATCGAGTCGGTGATGCGGTCCGCATAGAGGATCGCCTGGCCGTTGAGGTTGCGCGCCGCGCGGCCGATCGTCTGGATGAGGCTGCGCTCCGCCCGCAGGAAGCCTTCCTTGTCGGCATCCAGGATCGCGACGAGCGACACCTCGGGAATGTCCAGCCCTTCGCGCAGCAGGTTGATGCCGACCAGCACGTCGAAGGCGCCCAGCCGCAGGTCGCGGATGATCTCCACGCGCTCGACCGTGTCGATGTCGGAGTGCAGGTAGCGGACCTTCACGCCGTTGTCGGTGAGATAGTCGGTGAGCTGCTCGGC
>NZ_CACSJV010000124.1:0-439 GCF_902706105.1 Curtobacterium sp. 18060
GCACGGTTCACGATTTTGCCGACAGCCGCAAGCTTGGCGAAGCGATTGTGAAAGCGATCGAACAGTACGACGGCACCGTGGCGGTCCTTGCCAGCGGTTCGTTATCGCACCGCTTTATTGACGATCAGCGTGCGGAAGAAGGGATGAACAGCTACACCCGCGAGTTCGACCGCCAGATGGACGAGCGCGTGGTGAAGCTGTGGCGCGAAGGCCAGTTCAAAGAGTTCTGCAATATGCTGCCGGAGTACGCCGACTACTGCTACGGCGAAGGCAATATGCACGACACGGTGATGCTGCTGGGGATGCTCGGCTGGGATAAATACGACGGCAAGGTGGAGTTTATTACCGAGCTGTTCCCAAGCTCTGGCACTGGTCAGGTTAACGCTGTTTTCCCGCTTCCCGCGTAAGGAACCACCATGCCGCACTTTATCGTGGAATG
>NZ_CACSJV010000125.1:0-437 GCF_902706105.1 Curtobacterium sp. 18060
ATAAATACCCAGCCGATTCATTTCGATAAAGGCACCAGCGGCACCACTATGCATAATGCGGTGAGCGGGGCCGATGTGAAAGACTATACGCTGGTGGCGAAGGCAGGCCAGACTATGCGCGTCAGTATGAAACGCGGCGCCCATCATCCCTATTTCAACGTCATTAACCCCGCCAATGAAACGGTTTTTAATGGTGCCATGCGCGACGGCGATTTCGAACAGCGCCTGGCGACCAGCGGCAAATATACCGTTCGCGTATACCAAATGGGCGGCGCGCGCGATGAGGGAAAAACCAGCCCCTATGAGCTGACGTTTAAAATTATCCACTAACCTGCCCAACCGCCAACCGCCAACCGCCAACCGCCAGCGGGTGGTTATTTCATCGCCACCCGGCTGGCCTTCGCGCGGTTGCGCCGCGTATCCACCACGATCTGCTC
>NZ_CACSJV010000126.1:0-433 GCF_902706105.1 Curtobacterium sp. 18060
ATTCTATTCTGGCCAAAACCGTCTTGCCGGCGATGGTATTCGAATTCACTTCACCGGCATGGAGCTGAACGGAGTGCAGTGTAAGGTCGATGCGTATGGCGTGGCTTCCGACTCGTTGCGCGCGGCCGTTTCCTCAAATGTAAATAACCGCTGGTTCAGCCGTATTATTCTGCCGGCTGTTGCTAACGGATTAGGCCGAACTGGTCAGCTGTATGCGGACAGCAATTCGCAGATGATTATCACTGACGGCGTGAATGCATATCGTTCAACTGGTACACCTGATGGCAAAGCGGTTGCCGGTACCATTATTGGCGGGATGGGTGAGCAAGCAGGGCGTGTCCTGGCCGACGATGCAGCCCGCCTGCCGATTAAGCAGGTTACGGTTGACCGTAACCAACTCATAGGCATCCAGTTTGTCGCGCCTGTGTATGAA
>NZ_CACSJV010000127.1:0-431 GCF_902706105.1 Curtobacterium sp. 18060
GATGTCGGTCGCGTAGATCAGCGTGCGCTCCAGCAGGCCCTCCTCGCGCAGCAGGATGGCGAGCGAATACACCTCCTCGCCAGTGCTGCAGCCGGCCACCCAGATCTTGAGCGACGGGTAGGTGCGCAGCACGGGCACCACGGTCTCGCGCAGCGCGCGGAAGTAGCTCGGGTCGCGGAACATCTCGCTCACCTGCACGGTGAGGTATTCGAGCATGGCCGGGAATACTTCCGGGTCGTGCAGGATGAGGTGCTGCAGCTGCGAGAGCGTGCGGCAGTGGAAGCGCGTGAGCGCCGACTGCAGGCGCCGCTTGAGCGAGGCCTGCGCGTAGCCGCGGAAGTCGTAGTGGTAGCGGCGGTAGATGGCCTCCACGAGCAGGTGCTGCTCGATGTCGAAGGTCTTGCGGCGCAGGGCCGAGCCGGCTTCGTCTC
>NZ_CACSJV010000128.1:0-430 GCF_902706105.1 Curtobacterium sp. 18060
TTGCTGTACTTGGCGCGTTAGTACATCTGCCTGATTAGGGCGTTGAGACTTGACCTGCTGGATCCACACATCCAGATGCGTCGGCCGCGTCATGAGATCAGTCATCGCATCGCCAAATAAACGGGCGCGTTGACTTGTTGATACCGAGTCGTAATTCAGATTCGATGTGATGTCAAAGGCATGAGGCCACCACACATTGTAGCCGTACACGTCAAGACGATGCTCCGGCGCGGGTGGTACGTCTGACTTGGTCGATGGCGTGCGTGTCAAGGGTGTGTTGTGCTCGGTAGGCGTAAGCGTGCTGGCTGGCTTCACAGCAGGCTGAGGCGGATCGGGGGGCAGCATCGACTCGAGCGTGGATGGATGGCTCGGAAGGCCATGGGAGCCGCCCTGATACGGTGCATGGTGGTATGACACGGACACGTCGTCC
>NZ_CACSJV010000129.1:0-426 GCF_902706105.1 Curtobacterium sp. 18060
CTCACCCTCTTTGTCGCTACTCATGTCAGCATTCGCACTTCCGATACCTCCACGACCCATTACCAGATCGCTTCACAGGCCTACGGAACGCTCCGCTACCGCGTGATCGTAAACGATCACACCCTAAGCTTCGGTGCATCACTTTAGCCCCGTTACATTTTCGCCGCAGGAACCCTTAATTAGACCAGTGAGCTGTTACGCTTTCTTTAAAGGATGGCTGCTTCTAAGCCAACCTCCTGGTTGTTTTGGGATTCCCACATGCTTTCCCACTTAGTGATGACTTGGGGACCTTAGCTGTAGGTTAGGGCTGTTTCCCTTTTGACGACGGACCTTAGCACCCGCCGTCTGTCTGCCGGATAAGTCTCGTTGGTATTCGGAGTTTGGTTAGAATTGGTAGATCTCGCGACCCCCGCATCCATCCAGTGC
>NZ_CACSJV010000130.1:0-425 GCF_902706105.1 Curtobacterium sp. 18060
GCCCACATCCGGCTTTTCAAACGCCGTCGGGACTTCCTGGTCATCCGGAATACCGTTCGGTGTGGTGGAGTGTTTTACCAGATAGCGCGCCACCGGACCGCCAATCAAGCCGCCCAGCACCAAACCGAACGTTGCACAGGCCATCGCCACTTCCGTCGCATTGGTGAAGCCATAACGTTCAATGAACAATTTACTCCATGCAGCTCCCGTACCGTGACCGCCGGAAAGCGTAATAGAACCGGCCAACAGCCCCATCAGCGGATCAAGCCCTAACAGGCTAGCCATACCAATGCCAATGGCATTTTGCATAACCAACAGACCAACAACCACAATCAGGAAGATGCCAACCACGCGCCCACCGGCACGCAGACTGGCAAGGTTGGCGTTCAAACCAATGGTGGCGAAGAAAGCCAGCATTAACGGAT
>NZ_CACSJV010000131.1:0-411 GCF_902706105.1 Curtobacterium sp. 18060
CACCTACATCATTACCATAGAAACGATTGTATCGACGTTTAAATAATTGGAATAAATGAGTAACTAATACTTTTAAAATAGCATATCCCGGAATACCTAAAATAACGCCTACAATACCAAGCAATTTGCCTGCACACAGTAAAATGAAAATGATTGTAAGTGGATGAATCTTAAGTGTTTTACCCATGATATTTGGTGAAATGAAGTGCCCTTCAACAAATTGTACTAAAGTCCATACTACTGCTAATTTTAAGAGCATCCACGGCGATGTTATAGCAGCTATTACAATAGCTGGAGAAATCGCTATAGTAGGCCCTAAATATGGTACAACACTTGTAACTGCCGCAATACTAGCTAATACTAAGCTATATTTCAACCCGATAACCGAATAACCGATACACAACAGTATAC
>NZ_CACSJV010000132.1:0-408 GCF_902706105.1 Curtobacterium sp. 18060
ATAGTGTGCTACGGGAGGGGACAACGCACCATGCGGTCGCGACGCTCGCTGCGCAGGTCATGACGCGCGTCGTCGGTACGCTCGACGCGAGTCATATGGTCACGGAGCGAGCGATGGTGCTGGAAGAGACGGTGCGTGGGTATACAGATACGTCGGCGTCCGACGCGCCCTCTATAGACCTGTGGCCTTAGACTTCCCAATCGTCCTCGAGCGGCTCGTACTGCGGTCCTGTGTGCACGCTGGGCGGCCGAACAAAGCCGCCGTGCCGTGGGCGCGTCGTAAAGTACCGCGTGCCTTGGACGCTCCCGTCGTTCTTGCCGACGGGCTCGTCGAACTCGATGCCGACCCACGTCCCTGCGGCGAACGAGGTGGGGCCGACGAAGCGCACGGTCCCACGCCGCTCAAAGC
>NZ_CACSJV010000133.1:0-403 GCF_902706105.1 Curtobacterium sp. 18060
GGGGAACTGGTGGTGCGGGGATCGAGCGCCGGGCCGCGCGGCCCGTCCTAGCGCCCGCGCCCCATCGCCCAGCCGGCCGAAGCCCGCCGGCCCACGGGCCTGGACGCACGGCGGGCCACCACAGCGGCCGGCCTTCGACTCACGCCTTGCGCGGCTTCACCTTGCCCGCCGCCAGCTTCGCATTGGCGCGTGCCGTCTCCACGTCGTCCGCCCGGGCCACCGCCACGCCCATGCGGCGCTTGGTGAAGCTCTCGGGCTTGCCGAAGAGGCGCAGGTCGGTATCCGGCACGCGCAGCGCCTCGTCCACACCGTCGAAGGCGATGCCCTGGGCGTCCATGCCGCCGTAGATCACGGCGCTGGCGCCCGGGTTGCGCAGGCGGGTGTCCACCGGCAGGCCGAGGAT
>NZ_CACSJV010000134.1:0-403 GCF_902706105.1 Curtobacterium sp. 18060
ACATTACAAGTTGTTTCTATCGATGAGCAAGGTAAGTTAAATGTTAGTATTCGTCAAGGACTAATGGAAGCAAGAGAAATTTTCTTAGTAGTGACAGGTGCTAATAAACGAGATGTAGTTGAAAAATTATATCAAGAAAATGGTAAAACAAGCTTCGAACCAGCCGATTTAAAAGCACATAGAATGGTAAATGTTATTCTTGATAAAGAAGCGGCTGCAGGTTTACCTGAAGATGTTAAAGCTTACTTTACGTCACGCTTTGCTTAATTAAAAATCTGTGAGGTATTGATTATGTCTAAAGACAAAGATCCAAAATTAAATTATCATGAAGAAGAAAACAGTATGGTAACGGATTTTGAAGATTTAAAAGAATTAGGTAAAGAAATGGAACAAATCTCTGATC
>NZ_CACSJV010000135.1:0-401 GCF_902706105.1 Curtobacterium sp. 18060
CTCCTATACTATTTATGCAAGTGCTCCCCTTAATTGACACTTGCATGTTATTGTAAAGCATTCTGCCCTAATAGTAAAAAACAACTACTTATAATTTTCAATATTTACAAAAAGTAGAAAAACCCACAATACATGCTAATGATGTACTGTAGGGTATTTGCTTGGTGTTTTATTCAGGGATTGTTTGATCTTTTACGTTACGTGATTCGAATTTGAATTTAATGTACTCATAGTTGATATGGAAACCTAGACCATTAAATCGTTCGATGAGTTTATTATTTTTATTACGAATTTTAAAATAAACTTTTCTAATATCAAAATTATCAAAAGCATATTGCAATGCATACGCAAGCAACTCGAAAGCGATACCTTTCAAACGGTAATCTACATGAGAACTGAAG
>NZ_CACSJV010000136.1:0-401 GCF_902706105.1 Curtobacterium sp. 18060
GACCGAGGCCGCCCGCGCCACGGAGCTGCCGGCGTCCACGGCGCTGCGCCTGCTGCGCAGCCTCGAGGGATCCGGCTTCGTGGCCCGCGACGACGACGGCGCCTACCGCCCCGGCGTGCGCCTCATCCAGCTCGGGGCGCGGGCCTTCTCCCGGGACTCGCTCGTGCAGCTGGCCCGCGGGCCGATGGACCACGTCGTGGCCGCCACGGGCGAATCCGTCTACCTCTCGGTGACGACCCCTCCGGACTCCGCCGTCTACCTGGCGATCGTGGAGGGCACGCACTCGGTCCGCCACACGAACTGGGTCGGACGCACCGTCCCCCTGGCGGGCACGGCCGTGGGCGACGCCCTGCGCGGCAGCGTGGCCGCGGGGGACTACACGCTGCGCACCCGTTCCGTGG
>NZ_CACSJV010000137.1:0-400 GCF_902706105.1 Curtobacterium sp. 18060
CCCCCGGCCTCACCGTTCAGGGCATCCAGCCGCCCCTGCGCCTCGCGGACTTCAAGCTGATCGCCTTCGACATGGATTCCACGCTCATCAACATCGAATGCGTGGACGAGATCGCCGACGCGGCCGGCCGCAAGGCCGAGGTGGCCGCGATCACCGAGGCCGCCATGCAGGGCCTGATCACCGACTACAAGGAAAGCCTGCGCCAGCGCGTGGCGCTGCTGCGCGGCGTGGGCGTGGAGCACATGGAACAGGTGTTTCGCGAGCGGCTGCGCTTCAATCCCGGTGCGAAGGAACTCATCGACGCCGCCAAGGCGGCCGGCCTCGCCACGCTGCTGGTTTCGGGCGGCTTCACCTTCTTCTCGGACCGGGTGCGCGCCGGCCTGGGCATCGACCTCTCCCG
>NZ_CACSJV010000138.1:0-398 GCF_902706105.1 Curtobacterium sp. 18060
GTCATGATGTCGAGGTACAGCGGTTCCGCGTGGGCGCCGGGCTCTTTGGTGCGGTCCAGCACGGCGACGGCGCGCGCGCTTTCCGGCAGCGCTTCCAGCAGGTGAGCGGCGGAGAAGGGACGATAGAGTCGCACTTTCAACACGCCGACCTTTTCGCCGCGGCTGAGCAGCTCATCCACCACCTCTTCGCAGGTGCCGATGGCGGAACCCATCACCACAATCACCCGTTCGGCCTGCGGGTGGCCATAGAATTCGAACGGTTTATAGCGACGGCCAGTGGCGGCAGCGAAATCGTCCATTGCCGTTTCGACATGGTCGTAGACCGCGTCGTACCACGGGTTGGTGGCCTCACGGGACTGGAAATAGGTGTCCGGGTTAGCCGAGGTTCCGCGGATCGT
>NZ_CACSJV010000139.1:0-392 GCF_902706105.1 Curtobacterium sp. 18060
CCCTTGGCGAACGCATCCACCACGGTGGTGGGGATGATGTTCATGAGGAAGTCGGTGGTGGTGCCCATCTTGCCGGGCGCCGTGTAGGCGGCGATGGACTTGGTGTCGATCGCGGAGGCATCGACGTTCATGCCTGCGCCGGGCTCGAGCACGTTGACCACGATGAGGCCGATGACCAGCGCGATGCTGCTCACGATCTCGAAGTAGAGCAGGGCGAGCCCGCCGGTGCGGCCGACCTTCTTCATGTCCTCCGTGCCCGCGATGCCCACCACCACGGTGCAGAAGATGATGGACGCGATGATCATCTTGATGAGTTTGATGAAGCCGTCGCCGAGCGGCTTCATCTTCTCGCCGATCTCGGGGAAGAAATGGCCCAGCAGCACGCCCACGAT
>NZ_CACSJV010000140.1:0-386 GCF_902706105.1 Curtobacterium sp. 18060
GTTCGAAGAAGAACGTGTTGCTCTGGTTGCTAAAATCGGTGAGAACATCAACATCCGTCGCGTTGCTTCCCTGGAAGGCGAAGTTCTGGGTAACTACCAGCATGGTGCTCGTATCGGTGTTCTGGTTGCTGCAACTGGCGCTGACGAAGAACTGGTTAAACAGCTGGCAATGCACGTTGCTGCAAGCAAACCAGAATTCGTTAAGCCGGAAGACGTTTCTGCTGAAGTTGTAGAAAAAGAATACCAGGTTCAGCTGGACATCGCTATGCAGTCTGGCAAGCCGAAAGAAATCGCAGAGAAAATGGTTGAAGGCCGCATGAAGAAATTCACCGGCGAAGTTTCTCTGACCGGTCAGCCTTTCGTCATGGAACCGAGCAAATCTGTTG
>NZ_CACSJV010000141.1:0-386 GCF_902706105.1 Curtobacterium sp. 18060
CCTTTAGCTCGATCAGAGATGACATATCAAACGATTCAATTTCCGGCAGCTCTTTTTTCAGTCTGGAGGCAAGCATTTTCGAGGAGCCGATCCCGCTTGAGCAGACGACAAGCGCTTTCACTTTTGCTTCTTCTTTTTTGATTTCAAGAGCCGAGCCAAAGTGAAGAACGATAAAAGCGATTTCATCATCAGAAAAGGACATGCCCGGAAAATACTTTTCGACACCTTCTTCGATCGCCATATAAAGCAGAAAATAATCGCGCTTGATCTGTTCCTTCATCGGATTGTATATCTCAATATTTTCTTTTATGCGGCTGACGGCCGGCTCCAAATGGGCAATCAAGCCTTCATATAAAGAGTAGTTTTTCGTCAGATCCATTCTGATT
>NZ_CACSJV010000142.1:0-382 GCF_902706105.1 Curtobacterium sp. 18060
TCCCTGCAGCGCATGCGCGTCGATCACGGCGCGTGCGGCGTCCAGCGCAGCCTCCCGGCGCTCGCGCGGCAGTGCCTCGCCCGCCACGAAGAACACCGAGGCCAGGCAGCGGTGCCCGTCGAGCCCCAACCGGCCGTCCATCAGCAGCGCATCGGCGGCGTCGATCGTGCCGCGCTCCAGCCAGATGCCGGGCACCTCGATGTGCTGCGTGAACCGGCCTTCCGCGAAAGGCTGGCCGGAATGCGGCAGTCCCAGCGCGGTGACGTCCCAGGCGATGCATTCGGCGCCGGGCGCGACCGACAGCGTGAGCCGGTTCTCGGCCTGGCAGGCGCTGTAGCAGAGCGCCTCCAGCGGCAGCCATTCGAGCCGGGCGCCAGTGGCC
>NZ_CACSJV010000143.1:0-128 GCF_902706105.1 Curtobacterium sp. 18060
CCCCCCCCCCCCCCCCCCCCCCCCCCCCCCCCCCCCCCCCCCCCCCCCCCCCCCCCCACCCCCCCCCCTCCGCCCCCACCCCCCCCCCCCCCACCCCCCCCCCCCCACCCCCCCCCCCCCCCCCCCCC